>JAJYAS010000611.1 GCA_021779415.1 Bacillota bacterium | reverse complement strand
ACCAATTGACTTGCCTCTTATGGGAGCAGGGCTTCTTATCGCTTGTAGCTTTTTCGTCTTCGGTAACTTAGCGAGCCCCTTCATCGGAATTCCGGGAGCTATTATCATGATTTTCACCGCTGCTATCATAAAGTATCTAAATATTATGCCTGCTAAAATGGAACAAGGTTCCTTTCATCTGTACAAATTTGTATCTTCTAGCCTCACCTGGCCTCTGATGGTCGGCTTGGGCGTGCTGTACACCCCTTTGAAAGATGTCGTTGCCACAGTGACTTTGGGATACCTTGTCGTCGTGGCCTCTATCGTTTTAGCTATGATCTCTTCCGGTTATTTTATCGGTCGCTTTATGAACATGTATCCCGTCGAAGCGGCTCTGGTTACAGGGTGCCACAGTGGTCTGGGTGGAACAGGAGATGTCGCCATCTTGTCTGCTTCAAATCGGATGGAATTAATGCCTTTCGCCCAGATCTCTACCCGGATTGGTGGCGCCTCAATGATTGTCATTGCCACTATATTATTAAAGCTCTGGCATTAACAACCTAAGAATATACAAGGCTAACAAATTGTTAGCCTTGTATACTTGACGCAAAACTCTTAAAATGTAACTTGTTGAAGTAGTAGCAATACATTCAAGTCAAATTAAGAAGTAAGAAGGTATTAAAAATGAGCAACAATAGTATTCAAGAACGGGCCTTAAAAATTCATAAAGAACTGGTAGGAAAAATCGAAGTCGTTTGTAAAGCAGAACTGAATTCTGCTGACGATCTAGGGCTGCTTTATACTCCAGGGGTAGCTGAGCCATGTAAAGTAATCGCTGAAAACCCGGACGCAGCCTATGACTATACTGGACGGGGTAATATGGTTGCTGTGGTATCGGACGGTACAGCCGTGTTAGGGTTAGGTGATATCGGTCCCCTTGCAGCTTTGCCCGTTATGGAAGGAAAATGTGTCTTATTTAAGAAGTTCGGGGGAGTCAATGCCTTTCCCATCTGTCTGAATACGAAGGATACCGATGAAATAGTTCGCATCGTTAAGGCCTTAGAACCCAATTTCGGCGGAATAAATCTAGAGGACATTTCCGCACCTCGCTGTTTTGAGATTGAAGCACGACTGAAAAAGGAGACCAACATTCCGATCTTCCATGACGACCAGCATGGTACAGCCATCGTCGTGTTAGCAGCGCTCATCAACGCCTTAAGGGTTGTTAACAAGAAAATTGATGAGGTTAAATTGGTACTTAACGGAGCAGGCTCCGCAGGAATAGCCATTACTAAATTACTACTACAAGCGGGTTTGAAAAATGCAATTATGGTCGATCGTGCCGGCATGCTTTGCACGGGTGAACCTTGGATGAACCCAGCTCAGGAAGCGATGGCGGAACGAACAAACCATACAAAACTCAAAGGCTCGTTAGCCGATGCACTGGTGGGGGCTGATGTCTTCATTGGGGTTTCTGCTCCCGGTGTCCTGAATGGAGAAATGGTAGCCACTATGAATCCCGGGTCCGTCATTTTTGCTATGGCCAATCCAACACCGGAAATATTCCCAGAAGAAGCCAAAGCAGCAGGAGCGGCGGTTGTTGGCACTGGCCGTTCAGACTATCCTAATCAGGTCAACAATGTCTTAGTCTTCCCAGGTATCTTTAGAGGTGCGTTAGATGTCCGAGCTAAAGATATTACGGAAGAAATGAAACTCGTCGCCGCCCACGCGATTGCAGGAATCATATCTGATGAAGAGTTAAGCGCAGACTATATTATTCCAGGAGTCTTCGACCCCCGCGTAGCACCAAAAGTTGCTGCCGCAGTTGCTCAAGCAGCTATTAGTTCTGGAGTAGCCCGGATAAATGGGGATCCCAAGGAGATTTTTGAAAGGACAAGTCTGTTAGCTAGCCGATAAATACGATGTAAATCTCTATAGTAAAAAAAGAGCATTTTAACCCCAAAAGGTTATAATGCTCTTTTTTATTGACCGTACCTTTATATAAGTCAAAAACGGCTCCTACTTGCATCAGACGGTGCACATGAAATGTGCCGTCCTCCACAAACGTTTCCCCCGTTCTCCGTCTCTCCGTCCCCCGACCCTAGCCGGGACGCAGTATGACACAGGCGCGACGTATTTACGTAAGCAGCTTAGCAAACTTCCGTTCAAGCGACCGACCCCAGATACGGGGCAGGGCACAAGGTCCCTTCTCGCCATCCATGGCTACAGGGACACTCGGCCATCCTTGGCCAGCGGATGTGCACTGCCGCCAACTGCGCCAAGGATGGCGCATTTGGCGGGAACCCCGCACCCCAAAACCAGGAGCTTGAACGGTTAGTTTGCTCTGCGTCGTAACACTGAGCGCTGTGTCACACAAGTCCGCCCCATTTTCCCCGGAACACAATCTCTGCCATACCTTTGCGTGGACGCGGACGGCGTTCCTCTGCAGCATAGCCCAATGGCGTCATGGCCACCACACGCACATCCTCAGGGATATTAAACGCTTCTCGCACCTTTTCCTCTGTAAACAAGCCCTGCCAGCACGTTCCCAACCCTTGTTCTGTCGCCGCCAGAATTAAATGTTCCATCGCAAGTCCTGCATCAAGCATCATATTGTCCTTGCCTTCCCATACTTCCGATTCCTTGGGCAGAGCACAGAGTACAATGACGACCGGGGCCCCCGTTAATGCCTTGCGCCCAGGATTGCTCTCTCCCATACTGTCAGCCAAAGCCGCACGCCCAGCCGCATCTTCAACCACAATAAAGCGCCAACACTGCATATTTTTCCAAGATGGCGCCAACCGCGCAGCTTCCAAAACATACTCCAATTTCTCTTGCTCAACCGGTTTATCCAAATAAGTACGTAAACTCCGGCGAGTCTGAACTAATTCAAGAAAGTTCATTTGCAATTCCTCCATTAATTTTATTGGTTTAGTTACGTATAATCTGTTCTAGTAATTTACCGTCTCTATTGCGTCTCATACAGAACCACCGCATCCTTTGCTATCTCAACAACAAGATCAGCATCAATATTATCAGGTTCTACTAAATCAACTTTCTTCCGTAAATCTGCTTCGAGTCTAGTCTTTAAGCCAAGAACTTTCATCAAACTTACTTTACCCTCAAATTCAATAATCAGATCAATATCGCTATCCTCGTCAGCCCCGCCGCGAGCATACGAACCAAAAAGTCTAATTTGCTTAATAGGGTATTTAGTGCAATATGGAATCACTGCCCGCTTTATGTCTTCGATGTCCAACACATCTCTTACTTGGGGTAACCCCTTTTCCTCCAGGATTAAGTCAACTAATTGTAATACCTTAAGTTTACTTTCATCGTCCAAATTATTTAGGCGAAATAGAATTTTTGTTTCTATGCTCAACGACAACTCACCTCAGCCATCTATATTAAT
>JAJYAS010000610.1 GCA_021779415.1 Bacillota bacterium | reverse complement strand
ATACTCCTGACGGCTTAGAAAATGTTGTACGAACAGCTAGGGATTTCACGAAGGGTAGACTTATCACGGTCTTTGGATGCGGGGGAGATAGGGATCGAAGCAAACGTCCACTTATGGGAGAGGCCGCCTCGCAGTGGAGTGATTTTCTTATAGTGACCTCGGATAATCCTCGAACGGAAAATCCGGATCTGATTATCAATGAAATTTTGGCGGGAGTTTCAGGCGTGGATTATGTCGTGCAGTCAGACCGACGGGAAGCTATTTTTATGGCGTGTCGCATGGCAAAATCCGAAGATACGATTCTGATCGCCGGTAAAGGACATGAAACTTATCAAATTTTTGGGACTGAGGTTCATCCGTTCGATGACCGAGAAGTAGCGCGTGAAGCTTTAAGGGGGCTAGGATATGGGCAAGTGGACAACTAAGGTAGTAGCCCAGATTGCCAAGGGGACCTTAATCGGAAATTCTGATGTCGAGGTTGAGGGGTGTGTTCTAGATAGTCGCCAAGCAAAAGGCGGTGAGATGTTTTTCGCACTGCCTGGGGAAAATGTGGATGGACATGATTATATAGAAGCCGTCTGGAAAAATGGGGCAATTCTAGTGATTGCTGAAGAGGAACGCTTTAAGGAACTTGCGAAAAGACCTTCTGTCCCAGAAGGAAAGGCGCTCCTCCTTGTAAAGTCGGTATTTACGACACTTCAAGAATTAGCCCGGTTTTGGCGTATGGAATTAGGCACTAAGGTGATCGGAGTTACTGGGAGTAATGGAAAAACCACCACAAAGGATATGATTGCTGCTGTACTCTCTCAGCATTATCGGGTTTATCGCAATAAGGAAAATCAGAACAATGAATTGGGGCTACCTTTAACAATCCTGAACGCGCCAGTGGGTACTGAGGTGTTGATTCTTGAGATGGGAATGAGAGGGCTAGGCGAAATCAAGGCTTTATGCGAGATTGCTAGGCCTGATATCGGGGTTATCACGAATATCGGTTTAACTCATTTGGAGTTATTACAAACTCAAGAGCGAATTGCCCAGGCAAAGTGGGAGTTGGTCGAGGCTTTGCCAAGTGATGGCATAGCAATCCTCAACGCTGAGGATCTGTTTTCTGTGCAAAAGGGGAACAACGATTCCCATGCAATTTGTTATTATGGTCTAGAGGGTGCGTTTGCTCTTCCTCACTTAAAAGGGGCACAACTTCGTTCTTGGGGAGCCTTAGGGACGACCTTTGATGTGACGTTCCAAGATCAAAGGTCGACGGCTAAGCTTCCCCTCCCTGGAACTCATAACGTGTTAGATGCTTTAGCAGCTATTGCAGTGGGAACGGTATTGGGTGTTTCCTTGATCGAGGGATGCATTGGATTAGGTAAACTCGAACTGTCTCGAATGCGCTTAGAAATTCGGCAAGGAATTGGGGAAACTGTCCTGATTAATGATGTCTATAACGCAAATCCAATTTCAATGAAAGCATCATTGCAAGTCCTCAAGGAACGAGCGGGTGAGCATAAGTCCCTTGCAATTTTAGGTGAGATGTATGAACTGGGGCCTGCAGCTGAATCAGGTCACCGTGAAGTAGGTCGGGCCCTTGCTGAGTTGAAAATCAGTGAATTAATTACTGTGGGTAAACTGGCTGGAGAGATCGCCCAGGGGGCCAGAATGGCTGGATACGCTGAAGATCAGATTAAGATGACAGCTACGCGTGAGGATGGGATCAAAAAAGCTCAGGAGCTCCTCACTCTTCTTGGACCAGGGACATGGGTGTTAATCAAAGGTTCGCGGGGAATGAAGATGGAAGAGATTACAGCCCAACTCGAAAGATCACAGTAAAGGATGGAATGACACATGTCAGAGCGTTTGGTCTTAGCGGCCGGATTAGCCTTAATCATTACCTTGGTCTTAGGACCATTTTTGATACCGGTCTTGAGGATTCTTAAGTTCGGTCAAACTGTACGAGATGATGGCCCAAAAAGGCATCTGAAAAAGGCTGGAACCCCTACTATGGGTGGACTGATTTTTCTGGTTGGTATTATTGTAAGTGCTTTATTTTCGGCAGAACAACCCACCTCTCTCGAGATGGTCACGTTAGTAGGGATCACGCTAGGATATGGTTTAATTGGATTTATTGATGATTTTATCAAAGTAGTGATGCATCGTTCTTTGGGGCTTCGTGCTTATCAGAAATTGATAGGTCAGTTTGGGCTGGCCTTTATTCTTTTGTGGGTTTCCGTTAAATGGTTAGGCCGAGGAACGGATGTTGCCATTCCTTTCACGGGGATTCACTGGGAACTGGGCTGGTTTTATTATGTCTTGATCTCTCTTGTTGTTGTAGTTATGACGAATGCTGTAAACCTTACCGATGGCTTGGACGGTTTGGCAGCAGGAAGCACCCTAATAGCTGGGGCAAGCTATGTCGTGATTGCTCTACTAGCTGCAATTCATGGGGGTGGAGTAGCGGTTTTGGCGCATGAGACAGATATGGCAGTTTTTGCTGCTGCCTTGGCCGGTGGCTGTCTAGGATTTTTGCGTTTTAATACCTACCCTGCCCGAGTCTTTATGGGGGACACGGGGTCCTTGGCATTAGGCGGGGCTTTAGTAAGTTTAGCTGTGCTGACGAAGAGTGAGTTAGTGCTAATCTTAATCGGCGGATTATTCGCTGCGGAGGCACTTTCAGTCATTATTCAAGTTTTCTCGTTTCAAACTACCGGAAAACGAGTCTTTCGGATGAGTCCGCTCCATCATCACTTTGAACTCGTGGGCTGGAGTGAATGGAAAGTGGTCCTTGTTTTTTGGTTTGTGGCCTTGGTTTGTGCTATGCTTGGGATTATCGGGTTTGTGCCGACGCTGGGGTAGGAGTCGAGGAAGCGGCGAGGAAGTTTCTTAACCCGTTCGCACAACGTTCCATTGCTATTCGCTTGCCGCTCAGGCTAAACCGCAAAACTTCTGGGCTTTCTGCATGTGAACAGTTGCGGTTCTTAACGCCTGATCGACTGCGCTCATTGACGCAATTCCACTAATCGTGCTCTCTAAGTTAAGAAACTTCCTCTGGGCTTGGGTCGACGGTGTTGAAACGCGGGGGTGGAACGTCGAGGATTAGGGCGACGTGGGGGCTGTTTGCGTTTTTTACGCAAATGCGCTGTGGGCAAGTTTTGGGGACTTGGATGCAAGTTGGGGATGGTTCTTGACTTGCATTTAGAAGCGGAAAAATGAGGAGAAAGCACTTGTGAAAAGAAGAAAATTGGTAGATAATAAATCTTTAATTTCAGACTTGTGGGAAACAGAGCGATTGATTATTAGAGATGCAAATTTACTGGATGTGGATAGATTACAAGAGATTTATAGACAGTCTGAAAATACGGAAGGCTGGACTAGGGATAGCGAATTGACTAATGACTAT
>JAJYAS010000609.1 GCA_021779415.1 Bacillota bacterium | reverse complement strand
TCCTTCTCCTAACCGAAACGTGGTATATAATTTCGAGCATATCCGTCAGTAAGTTTATACTTACACATAATAATGGATGTTTGTAAAAACCTGATGAACTGAATGTAAAGTTATTGTTAAATTCAACCTATAACTGTATATAAAGGAATTATTCATGTTGTTGGACTTTGCCCGAAATCGATTTGAAGGTTTAACCTGCCAAAAACCCACATGATTTTGTTGATGACTCTGGTCCACTAGATTTAACAATAACTTTACTTTCCGTTCATTTAGAGTTTACATACAACAATTAAGATAGAGGCAGTTGCTTTTTCAAAACCAAAATTAGTAAAGGAGGGCCTTTAATAGGGGGAGTTATAGTGTGACTAGTGTTTTACTTATAGAGGACGACGTTCAAATCCAAGAATTGGTTCGGTATAACTTAGACAAAGAAGGGTATGCTGTGTTTACCGCCTTCGATGGTGAGCAAGGGTTAGATCTTGCCAGGGGAGAAAAACCAGACCTTATCATCCTAGATCTAACGCTACCAGTGATTGACGGCTATGATGTGTGTAAAATACTACGAGCCCAAAAGGATACTGCAGCCATCCCAATCATAATATTAAGTGCCCGCGACGATGTAGCAGACAAAGTAATCGGACTTGAACTTGGAGCTGATGATTACATTACGAAGCCGTTTAGTTCTAGAGAATTATTTGCCAGAATTAAGGCAAGACTAAGAGAAGAACAACAGAAAAACGAGCCATCAAACGGTCCTTTGAGGTGGGGGCGCTTAGAGATAGTACAAGAAAGTTACATTGCTACAATAGGGTCTAAGCCATTAAACTTAACGGTGAAAGAATTCGAACTGTTAGTACTCTTTGTTGCCAACCCTTACCAAGTATTTAGCCGTGAATACCTAATAGAGAAGGTCTAGGGCTACCTTCCCGGTACGTATAGCAGAGTTATTGATGTCCATATTAGCCATTTGCGCAATAAGCTAAAGACTTTAGGACCAGTCCTAGAATCGGTAAGGGGAGTAGGTTACCTTTTTGCTCGCCGGGAATAAAATCAAATTTAACATAAAGTTTACATTGATTTCATTGAGACTTTACAAACTTTCGGTATAATCATTTTGTGCTAAAGGAAATTTAAGGAGGAAATTAAATTGTTTAAAACAAAATCAAAAATTGCTCTTGTTAGTACGACCCTAGTTGCTCTTTTAGCTTTGGTGGGATGTGGTCAAACTGCTGCCCCAACGACACCTACACCAAATACAAGTTCTACTACCATTGACAAGAAAACTATTTCTGCTGCAGGTTCGACGGCACTTCAACCACTTGTTAAAATAGCTGCCGACGATTTTATGGCCAAAAATTCTGGGGTGCAAGTAAACTTAAGCGGTGGTGGGTCTTTTACGGGTCTAAACAATGTGGCTAGCGGTTCGGTCGATATTGGTAATTCCGATGTTTTTGTCACGGACGAACTGAAAGGTAAAGGATTGGTTGACCATCAAGTAGCGGTAGCACCTTTCCTAATCATTGTTAATAAAGATGTCACCTTGGATAACATAACTAAAGCTCAATTATCGGACATCTTTACCGGAAAGATTACCAACTGGAAAGATGTTGGGGGTAAGGACGCCAAGATATCCATTATCGGGCGAGCTAAATCTTCGGGTTCCCGCGCGACGATCGTCAAGATCGTGATGGACGGTAAAGACTTCACGGATGCAGCCGCCGCCCAAGATTCTACAGGTAACTTGATCACAGGTGTCGCTCAAACTCCGGGAGCTATTGGTTATATCGATGCAGCCTACCTGAAAGACACTGTCAAGGCTTTAAAATACAATGGCGTAGCGTTTAGCGCTGATACCGTAGGTAATGGGCAGTATCCAATTTATGCCTTAGAACACATGTACACCAAAGGGGAAGCAACAGGTACGGTAAAAGCTTTTCTGGATTATATAACAAGCCCGGAATTCCAAGACAAAAACGTTGAAAAGAGTGGATTTGTAGCCATCAACAAGCTTAAAAAGTAACCTAAGTAGTAAGCAGAAATAAGATATGAAATAGGAGCAAGGTTATTCCTTGCTCCTATTTCATAGTATTAAGAATTCCATTAAAGGAAATCCTATAGTGAAGGTGAAAATTAATTAACCTAAACTTAACAATCCCTTAATCATACCTTAACACAAATGAGTTAAGGTATGATTAAGCTAGCTTATTCGATATCTGATATAGGATAAGAAACAATAGCAGTCGATGCAGTGTAGAGAATATCTGGAGGTGTAACAAATTGCCTCACCGTAAGGCTTGGGTATATTTTAATGACCGCTTGTCGCGTTATTTATTTATAAGTAGCGCAGTTTTGGTCTCTTTAATTATCTTATGCATCATTTGGTTTGTAGGTATGCAGGGTTTATCTACGTTTCGACAGGTTAGCGTCGTTGAGTTCTTTACAAGTAGCAAATGGAGTCCCGACAGTGGTCATTTCGGTGCCCTCACATTTATAGCTGGCTCGATTGGCACGACTTTAATGGCCATAGTACTTGGTGGGCCGCTTGGACTGGCTGGGGCTGTGTTTTTAGCAGAGATTGCTCCACCATGGATGCGCGCTATCATGCGCCCGGCTACGGATCTTTTTGCAGGAATCCCGTCAGTCGTTTACGGATATGTCGGACTAACGGTTATTGTAGGCTTTATTCGGAAGTCCACTAACTCATCGACAGGCTATGGTGTATTGGCAGCAGGGATCGTATTAGCGATCATGATTTTACCAACGGTCATAAGTCTATCGGAGGATGCTTTGCGCTCATTGCCAGGAACCTATAATGAGGCTTCCCTTGCCTTAGGAGCAACCCGTTGGCAAACAATTCATAGAGTCCTTGTACCTGCCGCTTTGCCGGGAATATTGACAGCCATCATCTTAGCGATGGCTAGGGCCATCGGCGAGACAATGGCGGTACAGATGGTGATCGGAAATTCGCCTCGCTTACTTAGTTCTTTAGTTAGTCCTACGTCAACTTTAACCAGTGACATAGTTATGGAAATGGGGAACACTCCATTTGGCTCTACATGGAATAATGCCTTATTTCTGATGTCCTTTATTCTTCTGATCATTGCCCTTATCCTGATTATCCTTGTTCGAACAGCTGTGCGAAAGGGGGAGGTACGTTGAAAGCTCGGCATACTGATCGTTTTGCCAGTATTATGCTATGGTTAGGGGCTCTAGTCATTGTAGGTTTATTGGTGGCTTTTTTAACTCTGATTTTAGGACGGGGTCTACCTTATCTAAAACCTGATTTCTTTAATGGCCCTGACGGTGTAAAAGGCCAATTATTTAACTCCTTCTATCTCCTTGCTCTTTCATTGGTTTTCTCACTACCCGTGGGTGTTGGAACTGGAATTTACTTG
>JAJYAS010000608.1 GCA_021779415.1 Bacillota bacterium | reverse complement strand
CATTGGGCTCTAATCGAAAGGGTATTACAAATGCCAACGCTTAAGATTATTGAGCACCCTGATGTTTTTATTCGAGATGGACGTTTGAGCGTAGACTTTGATTTCATTATCGAAATCCGGCATGATGAAAATGATGTGATTAGGATTGAGGATATCGCTATGAGTTTTTCCTCGTTTGAATTGAGTTGAGTAAAAGGGGGGCGTTACAATGGCAGGAGAAGGGCAAATGCTCCGGGCCGCACGTGAAGAAAAACAATGGAGCTTATCCTATACTGAGGAAATAACGAAGATTCGCGTTCGATATATTCAGGCACTAGAGGCAGAGGAGTATGAAATACTTCCCGGAACGACATATGCTAAGGGGTATTTGCGGACCTATTCTAAACAACTGGGCTTAAATCCGGAGGAAATTATTGCGCTCTATAACCCTAATTTGACGCCGGAGTCTGGAATGCTTCAAATACTCCCTCCAATGCCGATGATGAAATCCCGTCACTTATGGGTTAGACCAGTGAAAGTTGGGATTATGGCAGCTGTAGCGATTGGGTTAGTCTTTGGGATCTCATCTTGGACACAGTCCCATGAAAAGATTGCGGAAACACCATACACTGCTCCACTACCAAGCGCACCAAAAATAGAGTCAGCCCCTACGCCCAGTGTTCCCGCTTCACAAAGTTCTCCACCAAATGTTGTAGCAGCTACCCAAGATGGCTTAACTGCGCAACTGGTATTTACACAACCCTGTTGGATTGTCGTTCAGGTTGACGGTCAGCCTTCGTTTCAGGGAACGTTTGCTTCCGGAACAAGTAAAGAAGTAAAAGGGGTAAGTAAAATTGAACTAGTCTCGGTTGGAAATGCAGGAGGTCTTTCTGTCACCTTAAACGGCAAAACCTTGCCTACTTTGGGGAAGCCAGGCGAAGTTCTGCGTAATGTTGTCTTAACTCCGGACATGTTAAAATCACTATAATCATTAATTAAAGGAGCGTTTGATTTTGGCTAAGGATTCTTCATTTGATATTGTTTCTAAGGTGGATATGCCTGAGGTAACAAATGCAGTTCAGCAGGCCCAGAAAGAGCTCATACAGCGATTCGATTTCAAGAACAGTAAATCAGCCATTAAGCTTGAAGAGGACAAGATTGTTCTCATTTCAGATGATGATTTTAAATTGACCAATGTTGTGGACATTCTTGAAAGTAAATTGGTCAAGAGAGGAATTTCTTTGCGAGCTTTAGAATACGGTAAGTCTCAATCAGCTGCAGGGGACACTGTCCGTCAGGAGGTAAAGCTTGTGCAGGGGATTGCCCAAGAAAAATCAAAGCTAATCAATAAGGTGCTTAAAGACAGTAAACTAAAAGTGGCTAGTTCAATCCAAGGGGATGAGATTCGAGTGACAGGTAAAAACAAAGATGACTTACAAGCGGCTATTGGTTTATTACGAAAAGAGGATTTTGGCATCGAACTACAGTTTATCAACTTTCGATAAAGAGGGGTTGCCCCTCTTTTATCTTTTATCTAACAATTAGTGAGGCTTCAGCAGAAAGGTGAGAATATGCGTATACGGAATTTTTTACCCATGAATCGGATGGACATGGAGGCCGTTGGCTGGGATGAACTGGATTTTCTCCTGGTGACAGGGGATGCTTATGTGGATCATCCCAGTTTTGGGGTTGCTATCATTGCTCGTGTTTTGGAAAAGAGTGGTTTTCGCGTGGGGATTTTGTCCCAGCCTAATTGGAAAGATCTCCAAGATTTTCGAGTGATGGGGAAACCCCGCTTGGCTTGTATGATTACCGGGGGTAATCTCGATTCAATGGTTAATCACTATACTGCAGCCAAAAAGAAACGGCATAAGGATGCATATTCTCCTGGTGGAAAGTCGGGGCTTCGTCCAGATCGAGCAACAGTTGTTTATTCGAATCGGGTGAGAGAAGCACTTCCGGGTGTTCCTGTCATTATAGGGGGAATTGAGGCTTCCTTGAGACGTTTTGCTCATTATGACTACTGGAGTAATGATGTTAGGCGATCGATACTATTAGATAGTCAGGCTGATTTACTGGTCTTTGGGATGGGTGAAAAATCGATTGTTGAAGTCGCTGAACGCCTGAATAACGGGGAACGGATGGACCGGATTTCGGATGTGAGGGGAACGATGGTACCTTTGTCTGAGGATGTTGAACACCTGGATGCTTTAGTCCTGCCAAGTTTCAATGACGTTGTATCGGATAAGAAAAAATATGCTGAGGCTTTTTGGGTGCAATACAACCAACAAGACCCTTTGCGGGGGAAACCAATGTATCAATCCCATGGGCGCAAAGGGGTACTGCAAAACCAGCCCTCGCTTCCCTTGACGCAAGCAGAAATGGATGCCATATATGCCTTGCCTTTTATGGGAACTTATCATCCGTCTTATGAAGACGAAGGGGGAGTCCCAGCCATTGAAGAAGTGGAGTTTAGCTTAACTAGTGTCAGAGGATGTTATGGAGGGTGCTCTTTTTGTGCGTTAACGTTTCATCAGGGGCGGATCATTCAAAGCAGAAGTGCGGAATCAATTCTCAGGGAAGCAGAGAAGATGACATGGAACTCTCGCTTTAAAGGATATATCCATGATGTAGGGGGGCCAACGGCCAACTTTCGCCGTCCGGCGTGTAAAGATCAATTAAAAAGGGGAGCTTGTTCACATCGCCAATGCTTGTTCCCTGAACCATGTGATAAACTCGAGAATGATCATGAAGAATACTTGGACCTCTTACGCCGTCTTCGAAGCTTACCGAAGGTAAAGAAGGTGTTCGTCCGTTCTGGTATCCGTTATGATGCAGTCTTAGCCGATCGGAATTCGAGATTCATTCGTGAGCTTTGTGAACATCATGTCAGCGGGCAATTAAAAGTCGCTCCAGAACATGTCAGTGATGAAGTTCTGCGTCGTATGGGCAAGCCGGGGAAGGCTGTTTATGAGGAATTTGTGAAGCGGTTTCAGGCGGCGAATGAAGAACTAGGAAAAAAACAATACCTGGTCCCCTATTTGATGTCTTCTCATCCGGGAAGCACCCTGAAAGAGGCCATAGAATTAGCTGAATATGTTCGAGATATGGGTGTCAATCCAGAACAGGTCCAGGATTTTATCCCGACGCCGGGAACCCTCTCTACTTGCATGTACTACACTGGCTTAGATCCCCACACTATGGAGCCAGTTTATATCCCACGAAGCCTGCATGAGAAGGCGATGCAGAGGGCTCTAATTCAGTATCGGAATCCTAAAAACTATGGGTTAGTGCTAGAAGCATTACGCTTAGCCCACCGTGAAGATTTGATCGGGTTCGGGCCGAAATGTCTAATTCGGCCCAAAAAGTTTTTGCGGGCTGATCAGAAGGAAGAAGATAGTAAGCCAAGCAAGGGAC
>JAJYAS010000607.1 GCA_021779415.1 Bacillota bacterium | reverse complement strand
GCGACACACGAAATGGCAGTCTCAATAATAAAGGAATATCAGGCAAGAGCTGCAAAGGGCAAAGCATTCGCGGAATGGTTCAGCATTGATCCACCATTCCCCGCAGGGATATTCGGAGATGAAAAGATTATTGAAGGCACGTATTGTAACGGAGGTATAATGCCACTCGTCGGCGGAGAACTTGCTAAAGCCGCCTTCGAACATGGATTCGAAAGGTACGGTGTCGACACACTTCTTCAATATGCGAAGTTAAGCGCCAATAGCGAGTCCTTCCTCTGGTATTTCCCTAACGGACAGCACGCAACAGTTGAAACGAGCACAAGTCCAGATGCTTCTCCTGGAGATACCTGGGGATCGTCCGCGATGCTTTACGCTCTCGTGGAAGGGCTGGCTGGAATCGTAGACAACAGTAAATTGTTCGGAAATGTTCAGCTTAGTCCACGTTGGGAAGCCGCGGGAGAGGATGAAGCGGGAATTCGATGTACTTACGAGGCGTCAGGCAGTTTCTTTGAGTATACATATATACATGAAAGGTCGAGGAAGAGAATTGAGCTGCAAGTAGCGGGAAAATCCAATGTAACTCTCCACCTTCTTCTCCCAAATGGCGCACACTGTGAGTCTTTGAAGATAAATGGGAGAAGTACCCATTTTATCAACAGTAGTGTCGAAGAAAGTATGTACGTGGATGCTAATCTTAGGATAGCTAAGCAAACAGTAATAGAAGTGACCTATAGTAAATGATTATCTTCGAATTAATCTTTGAAAGTCTTTCATGAAAAGACGTGAATTTATGATGAAGTCTTCTCTCAGTGCGCTAGCTGTGGCTCAACTGAGACCATCTATCCCAAGCTTCCTATCTAGGAAATTCGGTACGGAAGAAAAGGGCAAGTCGCAGCAAGTTCATAAGCTACTGGCTTCGAGTTGGGCGACGGATGCTCCCTTCAATGAGAATATGAATGTGGATTATATTTCTTACCTCCCAGGAGTGGAATATTTTCTGATGGGGAACGGAGACATTCAAGGTGTGGTGCAATATTGCAAAGATTGCACTGAATTGGGAAAGGGTTCTTTCTTTGGGCTCACGATCATGAGTGCAGAGCACTTTTCCCAGAAATGGAGTACTTTTCTATATAGTGCAGGACATGGTTTTGGGAATACACTAGTTTCACTCGGGATAGATGGGATGTTTTACGGATTAACGCCAAGCAGTCTGAAATCCATTGGATGGAAGTACATCGATCATGTTCCAGTTGTAAGTGTGATCTGGCGTGTGAGCGACTGTGAAATGGAAGAACAATTATTCGTCCCTAGTGAAGGACCACTATTGTTTAGGCGCATACACGTCAGGAACCTTGCCGTGAATGCTCACAAGATCGAACTCGGACTGACTCTCTATCCTAATATAGCCTTGTTCGATAACGTATACACAGATGCACATAACATGACTGCACACGCAGAAGGTTTCACGACGTTACGGATGTTGTGTATGGAGAAAAACGTCCAGACTTTGGGCCGCTACACACTGAGATCAGAGCGGGGTATAATTGCACCGGGTCAAGAAACGGAGGCCAATTTTGTTTACTTTCTAAAGGAAGGTGAATCCCTTCTGAAGAAAAAGGACATCAAGACTTTTAGGTCGGAGACGGTCGGTTACTGGAAGGAGAAGAACTCCATTTCTACTAGTAAACCGAATCTTGATCATGTCTGGAATCTTTCAAAAACTGGTCTTAAAGCGCACGTTGCAAGGAGCGGAAAACGAGATTCAGGAATTTGGGAATACGGCATGGAGTGGGTAAGAGATGATGTCATGGTGATGACTGGATTTCTCCAGAGTGGATTCTTCCTCGAAGCCAAGATCCTGCTTGAACGGATGTTCGAAAAATTCGTAACAGATGACGGCAGAACTGTCGAATCCAGCCAGGTATTCGGATTCAGTTTCACCGAGATAGATCAAAATGGAGAACTTTTATATGGAACCTGGGCATATCTATGTTGGACTGGTGACTATAAAACTGTGCGCAAGTATTGGGACAAGATTATCGTTGTTGCCGAGCTACCTCTGAAGTCTTTCTTCTGGCAACCAGATTCTGGATTGCTGAATAACACGCGCGAATTTTGGGAAAGATCCGATTCATTCGGAGTAAAACCGGGGTATGAACTAGCCTATCAGTTTTGGGTAATCTTTGGGCTTGAAAAAGCTTCTGAGCTCGCTGCCAGATTGAATCAATACCACTATGCTGCCAAGTGGCGTGGCGCGTCAGAGAAGATTAAGAATGCCATGCTAAATAATTCGAAATTCAGGTTGATAGAAGATGGCCATTTCATCAAAAGGAGAACGCTTGATGGCGAGTGGCAGAAGACCATGATCCCACCCAACAGGAAGAATATGCCGGCAGGCACACCAATCGCTGTCGAGAAGACTCCACTGACTGAACCTGATACGAGCGAGGTTTTGCCGATCATGTACGAGATGATAGATCCCAAAAGTGAGCTTGCTCTCAAAACACTCGAATGGGTTGAGCCTCTTTGGAACGAGAGATGGAACATGGGTGGTTACGAGCGCTACAGCAGTTCAAGTGAGCCGGAACCTCCCGGACCTTGGCCGTTCCCATCTCTGTTTGTTGCACAGGCTTATTGGGAGGCGGGAAATTTCGAAAAGGGAATGCGGGTCATAGACTGGCTTTCTTCAGTCAACGGTGGTCTCTCAGGGGGCTGGTTCGAGTACTACCCAAACGATCATCCGACAGTGGGGATCGTAGGCTGGAATTGGGCAGAAGTTGCCCGTTTCATCGTTGACCACATCCTTGGCGTACGGCCCCAACTTGATAAACTGGTGATTAGGCCTAGACTAGGAGCAGACCTTGACGTTGTAAAATCACAAGTGAAAGTAAGAGACATGAGTTTAGACATGACTATCACTCTTTCAGGCAACGAGAGCACCGCAACAGTCAACAAAAAAACAATTGCACTCCATGACGGACAATTATTACTCCCCTATCAGCGAGGCAGCAAATTAACTGTAGATATAAATCTTAAAAAGTGATTAAACAAAGGTGGCTCACGGTCGTTTTGTAAATTCGATCCTTGATTGTGCGGGAGTCTTTGTTGAGGATCATCTAAATGCTCAAGAATATTAATTTGTGTTTGCAACATTATGCGATTAGGTGACAATTTTATAATTCTATACTGGTTTGTGCGAGAAGTTTTTCTTGAGGATTTGGCAAGCATTTTGGAATTCATTTTACAGAAAGAATATTCAGAGATCCATTTGAAAATATTTAGACTATAAATGGGTTATTAATTGAGCTGTTGTAAATATGGACTAAGGAAAGGACATACATACTCAGCTGTAAAAACAATTTATTTTTTTGTGGTATCTTTTTAACTTTTCATCGGT
>JAJYAS010000606.1 GCA_021779415.1 Bacillota bacterium | reverse complement strand
TTAATAACGTTTTTGGCGTCATGCTTTTTGACAATGTCGCGGACAACAGCGACGGCATCCTCCGGAGTTTTGGCAAGATGAACCTGCACTCCACGTTTTTCAGTTTGCTGGATTAGTTGCTGTAAGTAATAATCGAGATTTTCAATCACATGACTACGGATTTCTGCTCCCGCATTACGCCATTCTTCCCAAGAACCCAATTCATCTGTGGCTTTATATTTGTTATGTCTTAATCGATCTGTAGCTCTACGTGTGGCTTGCCGCAAAAAATTATTGGCAAGGGCTGCATCCACGCGTTGATCAACGCTCGAATTGTACATAGTCATGGCTTCATTCCCTCCCCCAGCAACTGAATGATGTGCATAGTCTTAACTGGCTTATTAATTTTTTCTAGGTAACCGGCTATATTCATGAGGCAACCCATATCGATCCCGAGCAGTAAATCTGCTCCCGATGCGAGTACGTGATTGGCTTTTTCAGCGACCATTGCTTCGGAGATTTTAGGCATTTTTACGGAGAACGTCCCACCAAACCCACAACATAGTTGAGCTTCGGGTAGGGGAAACAGCTCCAAACCTTGAACATGTTTCAAAAGTTTATAAGGGGCTTCATTCACACTCAAGAGGCGGGTGGCGTGGCAGGAGGGATGATAAGTTGCCTTAATAGGATACTTAGCTCCTAGGTCGGGTTGTTTTAAGACGTCAACTATAAATTGAGTAAATTCGTAACTCTTCTTAATAAGATCCTCGGCCTTTTTAAGATAAACTGGTTCTTTTTCAAAAAGAAACGGGTAATAGTGATGAATCATTGCAATGCATGACCCGCTGGGACTTACCACAATCTCACTGCGTTCAAACGAATGGATCAGTGTACGGGCGACTTCTCGAGCATCATCAATATAACCTGAATTAAAGGCGATCTGACCGCAGCAGGCCTGCCCTTCAGGCACATCAACGCTATGTCCTAGGTATTTTAGGATCTTGGCCATCGTCAGATCAACGTCTGGATAGAAGGCATTTGTGAGACAGGTCGCAAAGAGGGAAACCTTCATATAACACCATCCCTTCAATTATAAAAGTCACCGGAGTTGTACTAATAGTATTTCCTACTTGAGGTGTTTTTGATGCGAGCAGAGCGGTTTTGCGCTATAAAAAAGAGAAGCTATTGGTTTTTTAAGCCATAGCTTCTCTTTTAATGAACTAGCCAAGGATAGGAACGTTGGGTTCACTGTACCAAAGAGAAATGACGGTCGCAGTACCCGTGCTCTGTGTGAGGTTGATCACGTTAATCCAACTGTTGTCTTGTAACCACTGATTGACTTCCTTTTCTAAAATTCGAGGATCTGGAGAACTAAAAATCTTGACCTTCATGGTACTTCGTCCTTTCCCTACTATCGTGAGATCGAGGTTTCTAACAATAACTTAGCTCTTTTTATCATACGTTAGACAGCTTGGTTGTCAAGTTGCTCGTTAAGAGGTTATCTCAATGCATAAATTCAAAATTTTTATACCAAAATCCGTAAAGGTTCTGAAAACTCTATTTATTTTTTGGAAAAGCTATGATATTATAAACGTAATGAATGACCATTCATTCGACGAAATTTTGATTTGGAGAGGTGAGGTGTAGATTCTATGGAAACGCAGCGCGAGGGAAAATTCCAAAGGATTCTCGATGCTGCTGTTGAAGCCATTTCAGAATCAGGATACCATCAATGCCAAGTAAACAAGATCGCCCGATTAGCCGGAGTTGCCGATGGCACAATTTACTTATACTTTAAAAGTAAAGAGGAAGTCCTAATTCGAGTTTTCCAAGAACGCATGGGTGATTTTATCTCCTATATGCGCCACGAACTCTTGGAATGCGAGACGACAAAAGCTCGTTTACGAACAATTGTTAGGACCCATTTTTCTTATATGGAACTGAATCGGTCCTTAGCCATTGTCAGTCAATTGGAGCTTAGGCAGTCCGACCCACGGATCCGTTCTGCGATTAATGTCATAATATTAGATTACTTTAACTTAATTGAGGGGGTGATCCTGCAAGGAATTCAGAGTGGGGAAGTTCCCGATACTGATTTGCGGGTGGCTCGTCAGATGATCTTTGGATCCTTAGATGAGGCCACGACGGATTGGGTAATGGCTCGTAATCCACGAACCCTCACGAGTGGTGTAGAGCCAATGTTAGCACTGTTTGAAGGCGCACTTCGGTTACGTTAAAAACCGAACAAGATAAGACGAGGTGCTGTTGAAACGAAACGAGAGGAGGATGGAAATGCAGATTCATAAAGTAGCGGTGATAGGGTCAGGTGTGATGGGAGGGACCATTGCAGCGCATTTGGCCAATGCAGGAATTCCAAGCTTATTGTTGGATATTGTCCCTTCCAAACTATCTGCCAAAGAAGAAGCAGCCGGATTGACCCTGGAGGACCGTAAGGTTCGTAATAGTATTGGATTGACCAATAAAGCCAAATTGTTAAAGATGAATCCTGCCCCATTTTTAGTTCCAGAGTTTGCTGATCGGATTGAGGTCGGAAATTTAAGCGATGATTTAAGCCGCTTAAGTGAGGTGGACTGGGTAATTGAGGTGGTTGTAGAACGCCTTGATATCAAACAAGATCTCTTTAAAAAAGTAGCTGCCCATGTTCGGCCGGGTACGATTGTTACCTCAAATACCTCGGGAATCTCCTTAAAATCCATGGTGGAGGGTTTACCAGAGAGCTTTACGCAGTATTTCCTAGGGACACACTTTTTTAATCCCCCACGCTATATGAAACTCTTAGAAATAATCCCCGGTCCCAATACAGACCCGGAAATTATTAAGTTTCTTTCCGAGTTTGGCGAAAGGGTTTTGGGCAAAGGGGTAGTCTTAGCCAAAGATACACCCAATTTTATTGCCAACCGGATTGGCGTGTTTGGCTTAGCTGTAACACTCCAAGAAATGCTCCGTTCAGGCTTGACCGTCGATGAAGTGGATGCTCTTACTGGACCTGTCATGGGACGTCCAAAGAGTGCTTCCTTCAGAACTGTTGATCTAGTCGGGTTGGATACCTTCATCCATACTGCTAATACAGTAGCTGTCGGAGTACCTTCGGAAAAAGAGAATTTCACACTACCTGAATTCATGCAAACAATGCTGACCAATGGTTGGCTAGGAGATAAAACTAAGCAAGGGTTTTATAAGAAATCTAAAGGTCCCCAAGGTAAAGTCATCGAAGTGCTCGATCCTCATACAATGACCTATGTTCCTAAAAAGGCCGTGAAGTTTGCTTCTTTAGATAAGGCGAAAGCAGCAGGCGGTCTAGCTGAAAAAATTCGTACTCTGGTCAGCGGCAAAGATGCCGGGGCTGAGTTTTCGTGGAGTGTTTTAAAGCCTGTTTTGCTCTATGCTGCGACGATTG
>JAJYAS010000605.1 GCA_021779415.1 Bacillota bacterium | reverse complement strand
CAGAATTTTCTCGCCGACCCGAATCATGGCCAGGACACTTACAAGATATCCCAAGGATAGCATTCCTGATTGGAAGGCTGTAAATCCTCTTCCGACTTGAACATAGGTATTAGCCACGACAAGAGTTCCGGCTACAGCATTGAGCAAAAAGTTAGAAACGGTGGCACCGGTATAGGCTTTGTTCTTGAACAAGGAGAAATCAACTAAACTGTTAGATTTATGAGATTCAATTTTATAGAAAACGTAGAATCCTACTAAGGTGACTACAATTAGCCCTAAGGTAATCATGCTAGTCCATCCGAATTTTGAACCACGCGTAACGACTAAGTTTAATGCCAGCAGAGTGATGACAAGAGTCAATAAACCACTAAAATCAAAAGTAGAATGGACGGACTGTTCTATCTTGCTCTCAGGAGTATCTTTAATGAGATACATCGCTAGAAGGGCAAAGATAATTGAGAAGATAAATATCCATCTCCACCCCATATAGGTAGCAATCGCTCCGCCTGCAAATGAACAGACACCTGATCCTCCCCAGGAGCCAATGGACCAGAAACTTAGGGCACGTTGCCGTTCAGCTCCTTCATAATAGGTTTTTACTAATGCAATTGTTGAAGGCATAATGCAAGCAGCTGAAAGTCCTTGAATCACCCGACCGATAATCAGCAAGGCCGGCCCGTGTGCTAAAACAAGGAGAAGTGAACCCAAGATACTTAAAATTAAGCCTAAATACGTAATTTTCTTGCGGCCTACCCTATCCGCAATTCCCCCAGCAGCCACGATAAAAATACCGGAAAATAAAGCCGTTAAACTAATCCCCACATTAAGAATATCGAGTGAAATGCCTAAATCTGACTGGACAGCTGGAACAATATTGACCATTGCCTGAGCAAAGAGCCAAAATGTAATAACGCCAAAGACAATACCCGTAATCATCTTATTTGTACCTTTATAGCTTGTACTCATGGGGCAACCTCCTTAAAATCTAAGAATGATTAATGATCGATCACTGAGTACATTATATACAAATAACGTTGAACAATTAAGCCAATTTTTGTCGTGTTCTGGTTTGCAAATAATGTTTTTTTTAATACAACTAAAGATGTGCAAAATATTACCTATAAATTTTGACCTTTAGTTAAATCGAATAGCTGCCTTCCACCACAGATCTGCACAAAAAACCCCTGCCGCGTATAGGCAGAGACCAAGGAAATAGGTTTATGGGACAGATTTGTGAATGTATTATATCTCGGTTTAAGGTATTATGTTGCAAATCTCCAGATTGTTCCATAGAAATATGGAACAATCTGGAGATTACTGTTTTCTAAATCTATAACAGTAACTAACCGTCTCGACGTGCCCTGCCTCTGAGATATAAATCCAAAGGAATGCTGTAACCCCAATCTCGATAAACTTCTGTCAAAAAGTTTGGCAAAACGCCACCTCGAAGGTAGCTATGCAGGCAAATTTTAATAAAAAAAGCCCCAAATCAAGTTGAGGCGATTTACAATAAAATAAACTTTCAAATTAAGAAATCGATGGAATAACCTTCTTCTCAACGTTCTTCTTTTTCTGCTTTGCAATATTCTTAGGATTTTTATCTCCCATTTTGATACCTCCTTTATTGGTAAATACATCATTTAGTATTGACACATTTCCCCAATACCAAACGAATTGGGATTTAGATAATGTTGCTCTTAAAACATTGGAAAAAACAATCCCATTTAGCAAAATAAACTTATTATGAAATATCTACAAATGTGCATTAATAGTCGATTTCTAAGACACCAGATAATTTACCTTTGACCCTTTCCACATCTACCCCTCATTTCCTCCCATGATCAACAAAAATAGCCAGACCAAACGATCTAGCCAATGACTTCAATACGGACCTTCCCCAACCCTCACATACACCCAGCAACCAAAATTCGCTCTTCCGCCCCCTGAAACCCTGGATGTGGGATGAACGGGGCGGGTGGGTTAGTTGAGATCGGGAGGCGAGTTGTTTACGTCGTTCCGTTGTTAGCTTGTCCTATATAATATCTCATAATAGGTTTTGATTTGGACCTTCTTGCTACCTCAACAAAACCAGCCCTTTCAAAGGCAGAAGGGATACCCGTCCACTCAAAGGCATCTGGAACTTGTTCTCCATATGGTACGACTGGATACCCTTCAATTATCTTAACATTGTTAATCTGGCAGTATTTGATCACTCCGTTAAGTAATTCGACAGATATGCCTTTTCTTCTAAAGGATTTAGATATAAAAAAACAAGTTACTGACCAAACCGGTTCATCGTCAATTCTTTTTAGGACTCGCGAATTTTCAAGTCTTAAATATTCTTCCCTTGGAGCAACCGCACACCAACCAATGGGTTCGCCATCTATATACGCCAAAACTCCTGTTTTCCGATTCTGCTCAATCAGTGTTCTCATGGCATTCTTATTTCCCTG
Organism: Bacillota bacterium; assembly: GCA_021779415.1. The sequence goes on along the minus strand of JAJYAS010000605.1, from coordinate 944 downwards.
CCCCTTTTGGCATTCGAAATCCGATCTCTTTAAACGCCATGACATGCACCAGCAGCCACCACATGCCCCTTTTTCTCCAAATAGATTCTCGAAATCGCCCCAACGAGTAGCATCCAAATCGTAAATTTCTAAGTTCAACTCTTTGTTTGAATAGATAAGCATAAAAGCTCCTTTTCTAGATATCGGTCACCCACCAATATTCCAACGCCCTGTTACGCAAGACACACGTGGGGAGAAGTTTCCACAACCCTGAAACAACTCAGTCCTAATACCTCCCACATCGATATCATTGATGTCATTGGCCGACTTTTGCCACAACTACAACTAAGGTACCGGGTACTATATTACCATATTATTCCTTAACCTTTTTTATGGCCTTGTTAACTTCTTGGTTAGCAGATTCTTGATAGATGTCAGCGTAAGTTTTTGAATCTTTGATTAGATCGTCGCAGAAAGCCGCTACATCACTTCCCGTCACTTCCAACACGCCTTTCCCCGAGGCCGCGCCCTCTTCAAAAAGATCAATTATCCCCGAGAGCAGACCCGTCCCTTCGGTTAGCTCAACAGGGCCGACCTTAAAGAGATATTTTTGAATCTCTTTATAAACAATTTGATAATCTTGCGGGAGCGCTTTGACACGCGCCATGTGCGCCCGCCACTCTTTTTTGTCTTTGATGATATCTTGTATTCTCATTTTATCCTCCTATTTACCTAATTTTTTAGCGATATTATTGTTGAGCTGCTCGCGCCATTTGTCGCGATAAGATTTTGCCCCTTCTTCGCCGGCTAATGCTGAACAGAAGCCTTTAATGTCGTCACCTAAAACCTCTTGAACACTCTGGCCGTCCGCTGCCGCTTCTTCGAGCAGACCAAGCACACCATCAATAATCTGCATGAGGTTGCGGCCGGTGAAATCTGAGTGCGGCCAAAGATTCAAATTGATT
>JAJYAS010000604.1 GCA_021779415.1 Bacillota bacterium | reverse complement strand
CGATCCAGCGTCTCCAAACGGGTTTGCAAGGTTTCGATTCTTTCTATGCTCTTCGAAAGCACCAAAAGGCTCTTTTCAAGAGCTTCCCTCCACTGCAAAGCCAACTCGCCGTTCATTTCCTCACTAATCTTCAAGCTTTCTTTAGTAATGTCAATAAGTTCCGGTAACGATTGCACTTTTTGCCAACTTGACCTAAGTCTTGCCACTTGTTCTTGAGCACCGGCAGCTTCCGCCGAGAAATTCTGCTCACTAATCTGGTCGATAAACTCCAAACATGGGACCAATTCTTCCAGTTCCTTGCGCGCTAGGCTGACTCTTTGCCGGATAAGGATCGGAAACTGTTCAATGTTCGCCCCCATTAGCAGTCGATACCAGCTCATAAGGCTTACCGACTGTGCTAGGAAAGCCTCTTCAAGTTGGTGTTTCCAAGTCCGTAATTCCAGGCTTCCTTTCTCATCTTGTGCTTGTTCCTCCTTAGTAATTCGATCTAACATTCCTAACAGAGTAGCTTGATCGACAAGCGGCTTAGTTCCCCATTCCTTAACTCCCTGTTTCACAGTTAGCAGGTATGCTACCATATTGCCGCTATCTACAGTAGACACATAGAGCGGCAAAAGGGGTTGAAGTGTACAGGTATCATACCAGTTATAAAAGTGTCCCTGCCAACGTTGCATAGTTTCCAGGGAATCCAGGGTATGTTCTAATCGATCTATAAGTTCAGTCGTCGTTAAGTAGCCCAGATCACGAGCCACCAAGGTCGAACCTAAAAGTAACCCAATATTAGTCGGTGAGGTCCGATGAGCGATACCCCTTGGTGGATCAACCTGAAGATTATCGGGAGGAAGCCAATGATCCTCTTTCTGTACAACAAGTTCAAAAAAACGCCAGGTATCATAAGCCAAGGCACGCACGTAATTCCGCTGGTCCGCCAGCATTTCCGTCTTTTTATCCAATTGTGGTTTACTCAGCCAATAGGCTAGAAACGGTCCGAACATCCAAAAAAAGCTTATTCCGAGACCTAATTCAGCCATGTCCCTTTCAGAGAATAAAGTTCCAAGCGCTAAAAGTGCCACAAAAATATACCCTTTACTTAAGCGACCGATAAAAATACCGATTGTTTTAGGGGTCTGTTGTTCGACATCCGCTGCCGTCACCCACTCCAATAAATGTTTGTTGGAGATGAGCAGGCGGTAGAGCGTTCGAAGAATGGCATCTAGCACAATGCCACTCTTGAACGGTAGCATGACCACGGTGACCGTAATTTGACCCAGAGTTCCGAGCAAGTTTCGCCATCTCCAACGCCACTTTAACCGTTGTTTAAAGCTATTTAGGGAATGGATAAAAAACGGAATTCCTATCGTTGCCACGACAATCCCAATCCAACCCGTCTTCCGGCCAGGCAACCCTAAAACACTAAGGATTATCAATCCTAATAAAGCCGGATCGAGTAAGCTTCGTCGCAAGTTATCTAACATTTGCCAGCGGGTAATGATCGGCAGATCAACCCAGAGACGTGTCCCTCTGCGATTCCGAACGAAGGGAGAGAACCATCGTAAGAGTTGCCAATCCCCTCGTACCCAGCGGTGCATACGCTGCAGATAGGAATAGTAATTAGACGGAAAATCATCCATGAGCTCTATATCTGTGACTAAACCTGCTCGCAAAAACCCGCCTTCCAGTAAATCATGGCTAAGAACAGTGTTATCCGGAATACGATGACTGAGAATTTTATCAAAAACTGTTAAGTCATAAATCCCTTTACCCGTAAAAATCCCATGTCCGAACAGATCCTGGTAGGGGTCAGAGATGGCAAACGTATAGGGGTCTATCCCAGTTACTCCCGCAAACCAATAAGCCAACTGTGAACGATACAGGCTTTCATGCTTGACCAAGATTCTGGGTTGTAATAATCCATAGCCACGAACTACTCGGGTTTGCTCTTCATTTAGTAAAGGGATATTCAAAGGGTGCGCCATAGTTCCAATCAAGCGTTTAGCTGCATCCCTTGGTAACTCTGTATCCGAATCCAGTGTAATAACGTATCGCATTTTCTGAAAAATACTGGAATCCCCTACAATATCAGTAAAGCTTGTTGTCTGATCCCCCAGTAACAAAGCATTAAATTCAGTCAACTTACCTCGTTTACGCTCCCACCCCATCCAAACCCCTTCTTTAGGATTCCAAAGGCGTTTGCGCACTAATAAATAAAAAGTCGAACCCTGCTCACAAGGATATGTTCGATTTAGAGTTTCTAATTCCTGACGCGCTGTTTGGAGTATTTGAGCATCTTGTGGTAACTCCTCCTCAGAAGCGTCACGAAAATCCCCTAAAATAGCAAAATGGATGTGAGGGTCCTGATTCGCTAAATGATGGACCTCAATATTGTGTAATAACCTTCGAACCTCGCTCTCACTTGACAAAAAGGTGGGGATTACCACCATCGTTGCCGCCTCTGCAGTTACTCCCTCTTTGAACTCTAATCTCAGCAAAGGTTTGGGGGGAAAACAACGTTGAATGAGAAAATTAACAATACTTAGACTCCACTCACTCGCCGGAACTAATAAAACTAGGCTTAACGCTACGCCGACCCAAAGTGTTTGATTCTGGAACCCTCCGATCACATTCCAGAAAAGGACTAAGGCGAGCATAGTTAAGATTATGACAGAACTTAAGAATGTAAAGGTCGGAAGGCGCTTTAACTGGAATAAAGGATGGTACCAAACTTTAGGACGTCCTTGTAATGCGGCATAAAGTTTATCTTTTCCTTGATCGATAAGATAATAACCGACATGTTTTTGAGGAACCTTCTCACTAGGGATCGTTGTAGCAGTCGAGAATCTACCGGCCAATGCTACCGCTGCTTGAGCGATTGAACATTCTTGTACCTTTAAAGTCTTAGCAATATCTTCAACCGCATGCCTTAGCTGATCCCGGCTCGCAAAATCCATTAAGAGATATATCCTACTTGGATCATTCTCCAAAATTCGTTCGACCGTACTAAGTGATTCAAACTCTTCCTCCCATTTCCAGCGCGAGACATTGCGCAAGCTGCTGATGAGATTTCCGGCAGTAACTCGATAATTTGCTTGTAGCTGATGTTCATGGCCCATCAATTTCTCGATACCATCTGTTTGTAAGCCAATTCTTCGTTCAATCCACTGTCGAATTGGAATGCCTTCCTCTCCATAGTCGCGGAGCCTACCGATAATATAGACAACAAATACTGTGGGGAGAACGTTTAGTTCACTGGTTGTTCGTTCTATCACAAGGCTGAGTTTATCTGGATCAGCTAGATGAGGTACCCACTGCTGGAATAATGCTTCAGCCTGTTTACGGGCCTTATGACGTTCTGAAACCTCTTTAAACAGGTCTCCCAGCTCTTCTATCAAACTTACGCGTAAAA
>JAJYAS010000020.1 GCA_021779415.1 Bacillota bacterium | reverse complement strand
GCACGAAAGGGCCATGTTCGTATTTCTCATCCGGGTGGGTGTGCTATCGGCTCTCGTCCGATTAATTGGCACTTAAAGGGTTTAGAAGCATTAGGCGCTGAGGTCAAAATGGATCATGGATTTCTGGATGTCTCTTCGAAAGGTCTTAAGGGAGCTCGTATTTACTTAGACTACCCAAGCGTTGGGGCCACAGAAAATATCATGATGGCGGCAGCGATGGCGCATGGGACAACCCTCATAGAAAATGCAGCGCAAGAGCCCGAAATTGTGGATTTAGCAACGTTTCTGAACGAGATGGGAGGTAAGGTGCGTGGCGCTGGTACGAGTATCATCCATATTGAAGGCGTCAAGGAGTTTCATAGCACCTCGCATACTGTCATTCCTGATCGTATCGAGGCAGGAAGCTATCTGCTTATTGTAGCCGCAACCGGTGGAGACGTCTTAGTTCAAAATGTGATTGCGGATCATCTGAAACCTCTGATTGCCAAAATGGAAGAGGCCGGGGTTCGCATGATAGAAGAAGGGGATGGAATTCGGATTAGTGGCGATGGCGTCTATAATGCGGTCGATATTAAAACCCAAGTACATCCCGGATTTCCGACGGATCTGCAGGCCCCATTTATGGCGTTTTTAACTCGCGCCAATGGTACGGGATTATTTACGGAAACCGTCTTTGAAAACCGCTTTATGCACGTGGATGAATTAAAACGCATGGGTGCGGATATCAAGATCGAAGGACGGAGTGCAATCGTACAAGGAATTCAACGACTGAATGCTGCACCGGTAACGGCGACAGATTTGCGGGCTGGGGCCGCTTTAATACTGGCAGCCTTAACAGCGGAAGGAACAACTTCTATTCGAGGGATTCACCACATTGATCGTGGTTACGAAAAGGTGGAAGAAAAACTGTCTCGCATTGGCGCGAATATAGTTCGTGAAGATTGAAGAAGTCCGTTGCAGAGTTCATAAGGCTTCTCATGGGGTAGAAAAAGAACAAGGGGTAGATTTAATCTACTTCTTGTTCTTTTTGTATTTCATATTCCAAATCTCTTCTGCATAGATTTAGAAAAAAGCTCGTACTGCAGGAGGGTGCATGAAAAAAGAATGGGTATGGCTCGTTGCATTATCATTTTGTATTGTATTAATAATTCCCTGGAGTGTTTTGCGTTGGCAAAAAGAGAAGGTGATTTCAGAAGATGTGCAGATTAGAGTCTTAATGTCCGACGGAGGGGTTACAAAATTCCCTCTTGAGGAATATCTAGTAGGGGTTGTGGCAGCCGAAATGCCAGCAGACTTTGAGATTGAAGCTTTAAAAGCCCAGGCCATTGCAGCGAGGACTTATGCAGCGAGACGGCTAAGTTCTAGTAATCAGCAGGATTGTGGTTATGATGTCGATACTACTGTGCAAACCCAAGCTTGGTTGTCTGATGCTCAAATGAGGGGAAAGTGGGGATGGTTAAATTATTGGCGTTATCGAGGTAAAATAAAAAAGGTCGTGACAGAAACGCGCGGGATGGTGCTTGTAGCCAACGGGGAGTATATTGAGGCATATTACCATAGCAGTAGCGGAAGAAAACCTACCGAGCGGTCGGAGGATGTGTGGAGTTCTTCTCGTCCTTATTTGCAAAACGTTAGTTCTGGTGAAGAGAACTTACAACGCTATATTAAGAGCTTTTCTTATACCCCTCAAGAGCTTTATAAAAAGTTGGGAGTTACGAAATCAGCGACGTTATTTACATTAGGTGACTTTCAGGTTTTAGAAAAAACCGCGGCGGGGAGAGCCAAGAGTATACGAGTGCTGGGCAAGGTGTATCCAGCAACTCAACTGAGAAAATTGCTGGGACTTTCTTCAACGGATATCGAATGGGTTGTCCAACCGGAGCGCCTTACGATAACGACGTATGGTAATGGGCATGCTGTAGGAATGTCGCAATGGGGAGCCAACGATTTGGCAAAAGGGAATAAGAAAGTGGAAGAAATTTTGGCGCATTATTATCCAGGCACAAAGCTCATGATGTTAGGGCATAATAAGTAGGCTTGGTATCAAATTTTAGGAATATTGAAGGTCTAAAAGCATCGTTATTCGGCAAGGCTAGACGGTAGAGGTGAGTCGAATGAAACGATGGAAATGGGATAAAAGCTGGATCTTGGTTTGGGGGAGTACTCTTTTAGTAGGGGGACTAATCCTTTACAATGGGTATCAAAGTATTATATACGTATCCTCCAAAGAGAAAGCGCAAACAGCGAAGATAGTCCAAACAGTTTCAGCAAAGATTCCAGGGCGTGTGTTAGCCGAGATACCAACACAGACAGAAGAAAGAATAACACTTAACGATGCTAAGATAAATCTCTCTAAAAGTTCCAGTGTGGGTCAAGAAATCAGTGAAGAGAAACAATCATCACTCAAACAAGCGGGCTTGGTAACAACAGGATTGGCTATTAAAGACTTTCCCAGTCCTGTACAGGGGAAGGTATTCCGGGACGTAGGCAATTACTATTCAGAAATCCTGGATAACTATCTCTTCCACGGGGGAATAGATTACGCCGAACCGGAGGGTGCAATAATCCGGGCTACGCAGGGAGGCAAAGTCGTTTTTGCAGGGAAGGATCCCATACTTGGACAGAAGGTGACCCTTGACTGTGGAGGGGGATGGCTGGTCACGTATGGAGGTTTGGATAACCTTAGTGTCAAAAGTGGTGATACTATAGAGACCTCTAAAATGATCGGACAAGTTGGGTTATATTCAGGAGCAGAGGGGTCAAATAATCGACCCCAACTACATTACGAAGTTTGGCGAGGCGACGAAGTGCAAAGGCCAGAGCCCCAGAATTAAATAACACAGTATTTACCAAGTGAGGACATCCTTTTACGGATGTCTTTTTTTATTGAGCATGCATATAAATGTACTAAACTTGTGGACGAAGGAGGGCTTTGCATGCAAGAATATATACGCAAACGGGTGCTCGATATTGGTACTTATATCTTAGAATCGAGTGCTACAGTTCGGCAAACGGCGGATGTCTTCGGTGTATCAAAGAGTACTGTACATAAAGATGTGACAGAACGATTACCCTTGGTGAATGAGAAGCTATCCATGGAAGTAAAGCATATCCTAGAGACCAACAAGGCGGAACGACACATTCGTGGGGGAGAGGCAACTCGAAAAAAATATCAGGAAAATTGAAAAGTATATTTTTAAAGAGGGAGTCATTTTATTGGGGACGCACAAAAAATTATAAACTTAAAAAGGGATTAGCGATTTAATCACGAATGACTGTTGAGTATTAAACTATAATAGCGAATCTCCCGTGAGGGAGATTATGCTATTTGTTTATATATTAATCTCGTGATGGACAAGCTATTGATGATGAAAGGGGTATCTCAGCTAATGTTTGGAATTGATCTGGGAATAGATTTGGGTACTGCGAGTGTTCTGGTTTATGCCAAAGGAAAAGGCATTGTATTACATGAGCCCTCCGTAATTGCGATTGATCGCAATTCTAGTAAACGTATTGCAGTCGGAGAAGAAGCACGTTTGATGATTGGCAGAACACCAGGGAATATTGTGGCCGTACGCCCAATGCGGGATGGAGTGATCGCAGATTATCAGACTACGGAACTCATGTTGAAATATTTTATTGAGAAAGCAGGCGCTAGGCGCTGGCCTTTTTTCAGGACGCGAGTCGTTGTTTGCATTCCTTCCGGGGTTACGGAAGTTGAACAACGGGCGGTTAAACAGGCGGCTTACCAAGCAGGGGCTAAGGATGTTAAAGTAGTTGAAGAACCGTATGCAGCGGCCTTGGGAGCTGGACTGGACATTTCTGGTCCTACAGGAAGTATGGTTGTGGACATAGGTGGAGGGACAACAGATATCGCCGTGCTTTCGCTTAATGGCATCGTGGTAAAACGAAGCCTTCGGGTCGGCGGAGATAAATTTGATGAAGCTATTAGCCGGTATATTCGACGTGAACATAATCTCATGATTGGCGAACGTACTGCAGAAGAAATTAAAATGGCGGTCGGTTCAGCCATACCAGAAGGTCGTCCCGCAGCGGATATTGACGTGCGAGGTCGGGATCTAATTTCGGGTTTGCCTAAAACCATTAGAGTCAATTCTCAAGAGTGTTTTGTAGCCCTTGAGGAATCCGTCGAAACGATTGTAGCTGGAGTTAAGGAAGTTTTGGAACGGACTCCTCCTGAATTATCCTCTGATATTCTTGACAAAGGGATTATTATGACGGGAGGCGGAGCCTTAATGCACGGCTTTGACACGCGACTGTCTCGTGAGACGGGCTTGCCTGTGAGCTTAGCAGAGGATCCGATTTCCTGCGTGGCTTTGGGTACGGGTAAAGTATTAAATGGCTGTTTTTGAAAAGTGAGATACTTGATTATAAATCATCGTCCTCAGAATTTGTCCAAGGATAGTGGCTGGATCCGAAATGAGAATCTGTTCGGGGAAGGGCTTCTTTCCTTGGACTTTCTCAATTAGTCGATAACGGAAATGGGATGAATGTAAATGAAACGTATAAATATCTTAGGGGTTAGCGTAGATACATATTCTATGTCGGAAACGGTGGAGAAGATCCGTCAAGCCGTGGAAAGTCGAGAGCGGATGCGCGTGGTCACTGCTAATCCCGAAATGATCTACGCCTCTGATCAGGATCAGAGGTTGAAGCAGCTCATTAATTCCGCAGATGTTGTAACCGCGGATGGAATTGGGGTCGTTTGGGCTGCTCGGAGGTTGGGGACTCCAGTTCAAGAACGTGTGACAGGGATTGATTTAGTTCAAGCACTATTTCCCGCTGCTAATGCGGGGAAATGGCGGGTATTTTTTCTGGGAGGGAAACCGGGTGTGGCTGAGCAGGCGGCAAAGAAGGTTATCGACGAATACCCAGAAATTGACTTGACTGTGATGCATGGTTACTTTAAAGCCGAAGAAGAGTCTAGTGTCTTGGAAAGGATCGTGGCTTTTCGACCTGATCTCCTTCTTGTTGGGATGGGAGCACCTTATCAGGAATATTGGGTTGTGGAACATTCCCGATTGGCAACCGTGAGTATGGGCGTAGGCGGAAGCTTTGATGCGTTGGCAGGTACTGTGATTCGCGCGCCCAAACGAATTCAAGAACTACATATAGAATGGCTCTATCGCTTGTGGAAAGAGCCTAAGCGTTGGAGACGCCAAGTCGTTTTACCACGGTTTGTGGTGAGGGTACTTTGGCAGGGATTTCGACGGAAGACCCCCTAAAAGAGATTATTCCCTTCGTACTAGAGAGTAGGAGGAAAGAAGCATGCCAGACTGGGAAGAACAATCGACTTGGCAACGTTTGAAAGAGGAAGCGGAAGTCCGAGAGGATTTTTTAGCGGAATCTCAGACGTTTATTCGTCATGTGGCTAGCCAGGCATGTTTCCATACTTTGGAATGGGGACGAGATGAAGAATTGTCTGAAGCATTGATCGCCTTTGATGAAGCTATAGATTTATTTGTAGTCGATAAAGGGGTGCCGTTTTTAGCCTATGCTCGGGTTTTGATGAAACGTCGGTTGATCGATTATCATCGAAGGCAGAAGAAAAATTTGCAACAAGGGATATCGTTTGACCAAGAGGAAATTGGACGCAGTGTGGATGTTTATCTCGGCTTGGAAGAATTCAGGGAGAGAGAGCAGAATGTAGAGCGGGCAACGGAAATCCAACAGTTTTCCAAGGCTTTAGCGGCATTTCAGCTTACCTTTCAGGATTTAGTGGCGGTTTCTCCAAAGCATCGTGATTCACGTGAGACATTACTACGAGTGGCTCGGGAATTAGCGTTTGATAAGGAATTGTGGTCCCAGGTTGAACAAAAAGGGAAGGTTCCCATGCAGGCTTTAGCATTGAAAACTCAGGTGCACCTAAAGGTATTGGAACGGGGACGAAAGTATATCCTAGCGGTCGCCTTACTGATAGCGAATCAATATGACTATGTTTATCTACGGGAATATGTACTCCCACAGGAAAGAAGGCGAAGGGATGAGTAAAATGAAAGCCGTGGTCTTAGAAAAAACCGGGTCACAATACACGGTGTTGGAAGAGAACGGCACCTTTCGCCGAGTTTATAGACGACAGGACGCTGAGGTAGGTGAAGAAATTGAAATCCGAACAGGGATGGAGATTTTTAGTGGGGTGCGCGTTTGGGCAGGGGCTGCCGCTGTTTTCCTTTTGGTCTTAACAGCCCTTTTGGGGTGGAATCTGTATCAAGCGCCGACTGCTGTCGCTTTACTCTCGGTTGATATTAATCCAAGCGTACAATTCACCCTAGATGCACAGGGGCATCTCTTAAACCTTCAAACTCAAAATGAGGATGCTAAGCGTATGCTGAGTCAGATGGACCTAACAGGGAAGCCATTAGACCAAGTTTTAGAGCAAGTGGTGAATCAAGCGGTTAAACAAAAATTTCTTGACTCTGCGCAGCATTGGGTTGTAGTGGGATATTCTCCGATGTCCGATAAAACCGCAGCGCAGATGCCTAAGGTACTTAACAAGAATCAAATTATTACTTGGGTCAGAGAAAAGGTTGAGAAGCAAGGCTTTACTCCTCAAGTGGCTGTTTTTGCCCTTACTTCACAGGAAAGGGAGCTTGCCCAAAAGGGGAAATTAACCTTAGGGGAGTATGCACTTTGGCAGACAGCTCAAAAGGCAGGGGTCGTGACCCGACCGGAGATGCTAAAAGAAACATCAGAGCGCATCAGGTTACTTGATAACCCACTGGTTCAAGCGCAGATCAAAGAAGAGCAGAAAGGACACGAATCTGGTTTGTCCTCGACGCAAGGAGCTTCAAAGGACGATTCGGGGACAGTAGATAATCCAAAACCCTCTCCAGTCAAGGATTCGAATCCAAGGATTGAGAAAGGTATGAGCCAAGGACAAGACGACGTGAAGAATGTGCAGAAGGATCAGGGAAAAAAACAGGAAATTAATCAGAAAAACAATCCGGAGAAGGAACACGGTCAATCGCAGTCCAAGAAGCCAAATCAAACAGTAAGTAGTTTGTATAGGGAGATGGCAACACCGATTATAGAGAATACAGGACATGAAGTATCCCAGAATAGTGAAATTTCTAAGCATCAAGACGATGAAGGCAAAAATAGCGAGAGCGGACGGGATGAACACCAGAACCGTTAACTGTAGAAGAAAGGTTGGGCGAAATTCGCTCAACCTTTCTTCTACAGTTATTCAGTATTTCGTGAGTTTTGGAAGGAACGGCTGGCTTTAGCAAGTATGCGATTGTATACTTGCTCGGTTTCCCTGAACATTGTTTTCAGAGAAAACGTCTGCCAGCGGTCTTGACCGGAGAGAACAAGGGACTTCGCCAAATTCGGGTTCTCGATGATCGAAGCACAGGCTTGGGCCAGCCCACTGACATCCCCAGGTGGAACAAGTAAACCATCCTTTCCGGCCCGAATCACTTCAGGAATTCCTCCGACAGCACTGGCAACAATGGGGACTCCCGCTTGCATTGCTTCGAGAAGGACTAACCCCATACCTTCACTAACCGAGGGCAGGACGAAAAGGTCCATAGCAGGGAGAGTTTCATGGGCCTTGGGGAGGTATCCAGTTAGGGTATAGGGAAGAGCAAGATGTTGGAGCTCCAATTCTAGTTCTTGACGAAGGGGACCATCGCCAATAAGTAAAAGGTGAAGGTTTGGAAAGATTGAGCTCAGTAGGGTTGCTGCCTTGATTAAATGCGACTGTCCTTTAGTCGGATGGAGGCGGCCAATCGTGCCAAGGACGAGGGCATTTGAAGGAATTCCCCATTGGTGGCGAAATCGCTGGCGAGAAGGATTCCTATCGGCAAAGGAGATGGGAGCTTGGCCATTATAAATGGTGACAAGATTCTTGCCTCCTCTTGAGGCGACTTCCTCGGCCAAATACTCAGATACGGTGATAATCCCCGAAGTCAAGGGAAGAGTCAGGCGGTCAAGTGTTAAAGCCATACGGGCAGACCAAGGAGAACGATAGTCGTAGGCAAGCGAGCTATGGACGGTGGTCAGGCTAGGAATCCCTAGCCATTTTGCCCCTAACCGTCCTAGAAGATTGGCCCGGGAACCGTGGGTGTGAACAAGGTCTATCTCTTTCCGACGGGACCAGTGAATGAGGCTCGGAAGGGGGGAAAGGTCAAGGGGATAGCGCATCGAGAAGGTTTGTGTGGAGATCTTATTTTCCTGAACAAGGTCTGCAAAGGGTCCGTCGACAAGGCAAGCCAAATGGGGAGTGAAATGCTTCCGGTTTAAACCCTTAAGCAGAGAGAGTACATGTTGCTCGGCCCCCCCTATTTCTCCTCCCCCAATAATATGTAAAATATTGTAGGTTTTCATAGCAATATCTTCCCTTCAGCCTCAAACTTGGTTATACTATTTATGGGTGGGAAAAGATCTAATTCCCATCATATGCAAAGTGATCCATATCTGCAAGTGACATGTGCATTTTAAGGAGGAATTTCGTTGTTAGAGACTCAAGAGATCCAGGAGATTATTCCCCATCGGTATCCCTTTCTTCTGGTCGATCGTATCATAGAACTTGAAGTAGGAAAAAGGGCAGTAGGGATTAAGAATCTATCCATTAATGAGTGGTTTTTTCAGGGTCATTTTCCGGGACACCCCATTATGCCTGGGGTACTGATCATAGAAGCACTGGCTCAAGTCGGAACTGTGGCTATTCTAAAAATGCCGGAATATAAGGGTTACTTAGGGTTGTTTGCAGGATTAGATGACGTGAAGTTTAAGAGGCAAGTGATTCCCGGAGATCAACTCCGCTTAGAAGTAGAACTGTTAAAGTTACGCAAAACATATGGCGTGGCCAGTGGTAAAGCGTATGTAGGAGATGCTCTGGCTGCAGAAGGCACCCTTAAATTTTTCCTTGAGCGGAAGAACCCTCCTCAGTGATCGGTTCAACGTTACAAAAACAAGTCAGCAGAGCTAGGAGTAATAACGGACGACCCCTAGCTCTTTTTCTAACCTTTAGCGTTATTGCTCACGGCCTTTATTTTCCTCTAGAATGGATTATTCTCGGATTCGCTTTATCAGGTTATTTTCTTACGGCTCACTTGTATCGAAGATTTAAGCTGGAAATTGAGTCGTCTTCCGCCTTTGGGCTGACAGATGCCTTGCTTTTGGGGATGTTCTGCTTGTCGATCTCGGGGGTGCTTCATCCTGTCAAAGTTGAAGAAGGATTGCTTGAGGCCTTGGAGTGGGGAATCTTTTGGCTTGCCTATCGGCTGGGAAATCGTATATCTTCGGATGTAACAGCAAAAGAACACCTAGTCCGATCTGTTGAAGGGCTAGCACTTATTGTGGCAATCATTGGCTGGCTACCTTGGGTGAGCAGAGTGGCGGGAAGATTAAGTTCTGTCTTTGGTTATCCCAATGCCACAGCGGTCTTTTTGGGAGCGGCGCTCTTACTTCATCCGCGCAGACTTCCTGTAAGAATTTTCTTGGGAATTTCTTTATTGGGTACAGGTTCACGTGCTGGGGTGGGGTTATTTCTAGTTGTGTTTGGGGGTCAGCAGTTCTTGTTCTGGCTAAGGTCCCACAGACGGTCTCCGATTTTAGCAATCCGTCAACAATTACAAACGAGAGCAAAAAGAACGGGTCAACGATTAAAAGACCTGTGGGTGATCGCGCTAGGAATTACAGGGACCGTCTTCATGCTACTCTATTATAAACCCGCCTGGAAGAATCTGGCGGCTTGGGGTTTTTCCTCTTCGAGTTGGCAGGAACGGCTAGCCTACTTTCAGGATGGGATAAACTTGGCCTGGCAAGCAGGGGGTTATCCCCGAGCAGGAGGGTGGATGGCCTTTCCCACGGTTCAGCACGTTCCGTATTGGACTGCGGATCCTCATTCAAGCTTCATTCATATATTGTTAAACCAGGGCGTCCTTGGAATCCTGAACTTAGGAATTTGGGGCTGTTACCTGTTAGCTTACATATGGAAAACCCGGAAAAAGAAACTCCCCAAAGCGCAGTTTCAAGTGGGGGGGGCTTTACTCTTTTTGGCCTTACATAGTCTGGTGGATGCGGATTTCTCCTTTGGCGCCTTGGGGCTTTTATTTTGGCTACTATTCGGGAGTTTCCAACAAAGAAATGAATACCCTAGTCCTCTTTTATTTAAGAGGGATAAACTTGCGATCAATCTGGGCAACAAGGGCGCGCTGGGGTTAAGTCTAATTCTGTGTCTGGCTTGTGGAAGTACACTCGTAAATCCTGCACTTCTAGAGCCGGAGAAAAGCTGGAATACACAGGCGCGTCACTGGTCGGACCAGGCCCCTGATAAGAGTATAGTTCTTTGGAATAGGAGCTTGAACTGGGATCAAACGCAAATCGGCACGCGACGAGAGCAAGCTGAGTTCCTCTTAAGGCAAGGGGACAGCAAATCCGGCTTGAAGGCTGTAGAAGAAGTACTTCACTGGCAACCACTGGACTTAGCAACGTATGAATGGGCCCAGTCGGCTGTATGGGATGCCGCTGAGGTGCAGCGGTACACACAAAGGGAAACGGCCACGGTTTTCTATCACTGGGTGGAGGACGTACCGCGGAAAATTGAGGGGAAAGTCAATAACCTCACGGTTGCAGAGAGATTTCTTTGGAAGAATTACCGAAGTTTTCAGCCCCCCGAACATATTAAACTCTTAGCGGAGTATGCTCGGCTAAGACAACTTACGCAACCCCCGCCCAGAACATAGGTTGTGGGTAGGAGGTGGTTTAGATGGTCTTGCTCGGCGTTATTTTGATCTTAGGAAGTCTTTTGTGGAGAATCGTTTCAGGCTTGGAATGGAGTATTCCACCGAAATGCCAGTCTTTAATTGAGACTTGGAGGGAAAGACTTAGCAGTGAAACACATTGTTTAAACTATGTCTGGGACTCGGATCCGGGAGATGAGGAGTTAGAGAAACATTTTTGGTGTCTTCAAAATGAATTGCCCCAGTTAAGGAAGAGGTTTAACGTCCCGTTGTGGCTTGAAGTCCACGTCTTCCAAGGCATCGACTCGAGACAGGCCCAAAGATACCTATCTTGTCTTCAACGGCGGTTCCCAGAAATCGGGATAACTATGTGCCCTCTTTATGCAGAGGGTCGTGATACATGTGGGGATACATAAACCTGCCTCAGAATGGCAGGAACGAACATGAGGAGAGGGGTAGGTATGCAAAATGATGAGGTCAGGAAGGCCTTCAATCGGCTCGTATTGGGAAGGCAGCTTTCGCTGAGTGATCTCCGTAGACTCGCACGGGAGCTTAAGGTTGACGCTCAGGAAATCATCAAATTTGCTCATCTAAATGTAGAGCAAGGATTAGCTCAGTGGACCCCCGCTGTGAAGTCACTGGGCAGTGGGTGGCAGTGTCAGCGTTGCGGGGAAACGGATGTGGAGGAGTGGCCCAGTCTTCATGGGATAGCCGCAACGTGTCGAAGTTGTGAGAGTATCGGGCCAAGCACCTCCTTGGAGGTTCTTTATCGAGACCATCGTTCACTTTTGGAAGGTCCTACAGAGGTTCGATTTCGGCCACACTGGGTCCTAACAGAAGCCCAACGTCTCGCCAGCGAACAAGTGTTAGAATTCTTGCGAGACCCCTTCGCAGAAAAGGCCCTTCTCTGGGCAGCTTGTGGTGCAGGAAAAACAGAGGTGTGTTTCCCATCTGCCGCTAGAGCTCTGAAAGAGGGGAAATCGGTACTTTTTGCCGCACCTCGTCAAGATGTCATTCATGACATTGTTCCAAGGCTGCAAAGGGACTTTAAAGATTATCCGTTTCAAGTTTTGTCAGGAACGACGTCCGTAAAATTTCAAAGTGGAGGAATGGTACTGGCGACCACCCACCAAGTACTAAGATTTTGGCGAGCATTTGATGTGATTTTCATGGATGAGATGGATGCTTTTCCTTATCATGGGAGCCGGGCTTTAGAATGGGGATTAAACCATGCTCTGCGTCAAGGAGGTAAAATACTCTACTTGACGGCAACCCCTTCCCAGGAAGGTTTAAAGGCGGTTCAACAAGGTAGGATGCGGCTCATCCGTCTTCCTGCACGGCATCATCGCACCCCTTTGCCCGTTCCAATTTGGGAAAGACTCCGGCGTTCGCTAGATCCTAACGGGGGCAAGGGACTATGGTCCTCTCTGATTGAAACACTAAGGGTGAAGGGACCTGTGTTGGTATTCGTCCCTAAGATCTCCTGGCTTAATCCATGGATAAAGTGGTTTCAACGAAGATTTCCAGATTGGAACATTGACGGCAGTTATAGTGCAGACCCAGGGCGTTCTGGGAAACTTGAGCGGTTGCGTCAGGGTAAGTTTGACCTTTTTGTGAGTACGACCATCTTAGAAAGAGGTATAACCCTATCCGGAATACAAGTCGTTGTTTTGGCAGCAGATCACCCTGTCTTCGATGAACGGGCTTTGGTACAAATGGCGGGAAGAGTGGGGCGAACCCGAGAAAGCCCAGAGGGAAGAGTCATATTCATATCTAAGCAAAGGACTTCGGCTATGAAGACGGCAGTGAAGTGGATAGAGGAGCAAAATAAGCGGGCTTTGGAATTAGGACTCATTGAGGGGGGCTAAAACAGCGTGGAAACCGTAAAAGCCTTCAAGAAGGAAGTAGCTAAGATCACTCGGGCGTTATGGTATACGGAAGAAGAAGCTTGCGTATTATGTGGCAGAGAGAATGGCCCAATCTGTCCGATTTGTACAACGGACTATCTTCATCCGGAGTTGGGGCGGTGTAAGGGGTGTGGAAAGTTAATTGCTATAACGGAACTGCGTTGCCTTGACTGCAATGCTGGAAAGGGTCCAATACAGCTGGATCAGGTTACAGCCTGGGGACACTATTCGGGGGGATTAAGAGAATTTATCCAAAACGTAAAGTTTAAAGCACACCCTCGGGAGGTCATGAAAATTGCTCGGCCATTTTCAGATTGGGCGATCAGCCAACTTCCTGCTGTTGATGGCATTGTGGCCGTTCCGATGCACGCCACCCGTTTAGCAGAACGGGGGTATAATCAGGCAGAGGTCATTTCCTCGGCGTTACATTGGGAATTGGGATTGTCGATTCTCTCGGGGGTTGAACGGATCGAGCCAACCGTGTCTCAAGTTCTGCTTTCTCGTCAGGAACGCCTCCATAACCTGCAAGGAGCTTTTGTGGTGCGACAACCTGAGCATCTGGAGGGGAGAAGCGTGTGGCTTGTAGATGATGTGACGACGACGGGAGCAACACTTGAAGCGGTGGCGGAGGTCTTGCGTTCAAGCGGAGTTCGATCCATTTTCGGGTTATGTATAGCAGCTGGAATTGAAAAAAAACTTGTGCCTGCATGAATTTAGCGTTATAATAATTAGTGGATGGGCACAGCCTATTACATTTTTTTACGTAAGGGGAATATCTTTCATGGCCTTTGAAGACAAAGATCTAGTATGTAAAGACTGCGGAGCAACGTTCATTTTTACAATCGGAGAGCAAGAATTCTATGCTGAAAAGGGTTTCGAAAACGAACCTCAACGTTGCCGTGAGTGCCGCAATGCACGCAAAGCAAGCCGTAATAACCAAGAAGGAAGATCTCGCGAAATGTTTACTGTTGTCTGTGCAGACTGCGGTGTAGAAACTCAAGTTCCTTTCCAACCGACATCTGATCGTCCAGTATACTGCCGTGAGTGCTATCAACACCATCGTCCGGCTCGTGAGCAATACTAATCTCAGCACTTTTAATTGAATTACTTTGATATTGACAAGCATTGGTTGACATTAGTCGATCAGTGCTTTTTATTTTAGCGAGTAATTTAAATTCTTTATGACGCTTGAGCTTTCAACGGTTATCAATTCTCCTAATTAAAGAGGTTTTCAACAAAGTTACTCACAGTTTCTTCGCGAAAAACAGTGAATTTATACCACTTATCCACATTATCCACAGCCTCCTGTGTGTAACTAGGGATAAGTGTATAAGTATTAAGAAGTCAAATCAATAAAAATTAAATTCTGGGACAGCGTTAAACTCCTTGATGCGGGTGTATGGCTTTTTTTAATAGCCCTCGGAAAGAAATTATCATATTCCGATTTCATGTTATAATTACAAGTAGGAAAGGTGGTGGGGAAAGTAGTTAGGTCATGGAAAATATGGATAGGAATTGGGTTATTTTTGTTGGGAATCTTGATTCCGTATTGGTTAAAACCTCAACTTATGGGATTGGATCAATTACTCCAAACGATGAATCATAAAACAGACGGAAATGCGTTAATGGCTGATGCCTT
>JAJYAS010000603.1 GCA_021779415.1 Bacillota bacterium | reverse complement strand
GTTTGTATCAATCTTCCACAACTAACTCAAATTTACAAATTCAACCCACCCAGAACATCCCTTAACTACCACAGCACCTCTTTACCAAGCCGGGACACCCTTACCCAGTTCACAGGCATTCGCCGTTTGCCAGACTCCAGAGCAAGTTTATCTTTATTTAAAAGTCGCCTCCCACGACGTGGTGCGTTGAAGTCAACCCAATATTTCTTATTCACTTCACACCACTTTCGAAATTGGGGGTTGATCCCCGTCTGTTGGCTGGTTACTTCGCGAAACGTATTATTGCGTTGGGCTAGATTGCTTTTCCTACTTCATAAGCTTTTAATAGAAGTTCTTTATTATCTGATGCGGTGTTGGGGGCATTGCCGCCTGTTAGTAAAATTGTATTTATTACATTTAATCCAAACATCTTAAACATGGCTTCATAAGTTTGAAAAGATGTCTGAAAAGCCTGTGCGTTCGGATTTCCTTGAGAATATACCATAATCAGGCTTTTAGTAGCATACCTAGGCTTGTGGTTTTCATCGAATAAGCCGCAGAGTCTATCCCATAACAGTTTCATTTGAGCTGTAATCTGCCAAAGATATATGGGCGAGCCAAAAACAACAACATCGGCATCAATAATATGTTTAAACATGTTCTGAAAATCGTCTTGCATGACGCAATGTCCAGTCTTACGACAAACAAGGCAGCCTTGGCAAGGTTTGATGTTCATATCATACAGGTTAAAAATAGTTGTTTCGACACCAGCATCTTGTGCACCTTGAATAACTTCATTAACAAGGGTAGCCGTGTTGCCATTTTTTCTTGGACTCCCCATAAAAGCGACAATTTTTTTCATAAATACAATATCTCCATTCTTTCATTAAGGTTATATTTATACTACCACATAATTTATCATGACAATAATCTTCTATAAATAATTTCACTTAATTCTGGGGTATGTTGAAAATCTACAGGCTGACCTTTGTACAAAAATCTTATACCTTCTATCCATTCACCCTTGTAGTCTTTCTGTAAGAATGATTCTGTTAAACGAATTGTAGTAATGGTTCCCCTTGTTGACCCTTGAAAAAAGCCAGTGGCCCGGGCCAATGAACTACTCGTTTTAAGTGAAGTATTTGTTGACTGTTTCGATGCCTCCTCCAGATCGATTTTGGCAATATTCTTATCATCAATCTCTAATACCTCAATCGGAAGGTTGCCAAAACATGTTTCAGATAAAGTTTCTGCAACGGCATTTAATTTACTTATCAGCGAATCTTCTCTGGGCATATTTATATAACAGACAATTTCCCTATTGTAGGTGTCATTTTCCTTATTATAGTAGTTATCGGGGTCGGCGGAATATATGGGATATATATCTATCCCATATACTGAATCTCTTTTTAAAGTTGTAATTATTGCTACCTGCTTTTCTAGTCTCTTATTTAGGCTTTCTAGCTTTTCATTTAACACGCCGCTCTCTGTTTCTAGCTCTACTTTTTTTGCTGTACTGTTCCATAACTCTTATTAAGCCTAGTGATAACATTGCCAAACTCAACGATAGAACTTTCCTATTCAACATAAAGTCCCCCTCCACGATATTTAAAATAAAGCCAAAATCCATTCAGGCTATAGTTATTGTTTAAATACTTCAGGAATAAATGGATTACCCGGCATGCTAAGAAAAGCGTTTATAATATCCAAGTTCCTTAAATAAATCAATTCTAATACTTCCACATAATTCATAAAATTTCCTTTCAAGATGACGGAACTAATCCATAATAACCCAAATAAGGTCAGATCGTCCAAAAGACAATCTGACCTTATATTCTATTCTCAATTTGAGGCTCCCTTTTACCTACAGCAAAAATTACCAACACTACTGGAAACAATTACATACTCGATATGTTCCCGTGTGCAACCTATGCTCCAAAATCCTCTAAACCAACCCCTAGCAATATTGTAACACATCGGCAAACCCAAGCCCGTGCCATTTTCTTTAGTCGAGAAAAATGGAGTCCCAAGTTTTGATATATGCTCTGGATTAATACCCGTTCCTTCATTCCTAACGCTTAGGACTATGTTTTCCCTCCATAAAAGTTTTAATCGTAAGACACCCATCTGGAGGCATTGCTTCAAGACCGTTACGTACAAAGTTCAACACCAATTGAGTTATTTCATTTGTGCCAATATCCAAATCATCTATATCTCCTGGTTTAAAGATACACTTCTTATCTTGGGTATAGGCATCTGCTAGTTTTAAGGGAAATAGGTTTGCCAACAAAGTGTTTAAGCATTGTCGTTTCAGCTCTGTCGGTTTACTCTTGGCTAGAGATAAAAAATCGGTAATTATCGAGTTGGTTCTATCGAGTTCCTCAATCATCAGGTCGAAATAAATCTTATATGTAAGCAAATCGGCTTTATTTTGAAGCATTTGGAGAAAGCCTCTTATTGTAGTCATTGGATTTCTGACTTCGTGTCCAAGACCAGCTGCCAATTGTCCGATGACATTAAGTCGTTCTAGTTTAGCTACTTCAAGTTCAATACGTTTCCTTTTATCAAGTTCGTGCTTCAGTTCCTTTGTTCTTTCATCAACCATTCCTTGAAGCTTAAGCTGTTCTACCTTCAACTCTTTTAATTCTATTTTCATGTCTATATAACTTTTCCATTCCTCTATGCTTTCTCAATAATACCGCTGAGCCTATCTTCATATGCCCACTTCACCTAAGCCAACCCAATCCGCCAACATACCTTTCAAGAAGCCGCCGGGTGTGCCCTTGGACTGAGACGGGTTTATGGGAGGCCAAGACAATTCGTCCTTAGTAACTAGAGAACCTAAACCTCGAGTTTTCACTCATGGTTAGGTTCTCTTCAAAGCGTTTTACTTATATGACATCCGATAAGACAAATTGCATTTTTCCACTTTATTCATATTATGAGATATCACTGGAAAGGGAGGAAACTAAAATGGCATTTGGTAATGTTGATGGTGCTGCTTGCGGTTGTGGAACAGAACGTGGCTTTGGTGCAGGAATCGCTGCAGTTGTAGTAATTATTCTTCTCCTTATTGCAATGGGAATCGTATTCTAAATTTAGAAAGGTGGAACTTTTATGTACGGAATGGGTTATGGTGGAATGAGCGGAGCTAATATGAGTGGAGTCGGCATGAATCAAGGAATGAACCAAGGTGGAATGGTTCACGGTCAAATGAGCGGAGCTTGTTGTCATCCCCATGTAGCTCCTATCACCCCAGTTGCTGCATATGGCGGCGTTGGTGCGGGGATTGGTGTGGGAATTATAGCTATTGCTATTTTGATTCTTATTGCTTTAGGTGTAATCTTCTAAGAATTCTTCTAAACCGGCTATCATCTGAAAAGGTGATAGCCTTTAATTATTCATACACCCAATAATCAAATCCGGCAACATC
>JAJYAS010000602.1 GCA_021779415.1 Bacillota bacterium | reverse complement strand
TTTGTTGTACCAGTGCTAGGCCAATACCCGTTCCCCCGGTTTCACGGGTACGGGATTTGTCGGCCCTGTAAAAACGCTCGAAGATAAAAGGGAGATCCTCTTCGGGGATGCCGATACCAGTATTTTTGATTCTGATTTCTACAGAATTCGGTGTTGGCGTAAGCGTAATGGTCACTTTACCGCCAACATTTGAATACCGATAGGCATTGTGAACAAGATTGTAAAAAAGCCTGGTCAAAAGTCGTCCGTCTCCCGTCGTTGTCACGGGTTCTGATGAAGCGTTCCAACTAAGCGTTAATTGTTTCTCTTGGATCAGTGGATAGAGGCTATGAATTACTTTCTCTAGAAGATGCTTCAAGTCTACAGGTTCGAAGATTGGCGTTAAGGCACCGATTTCCGCTACATTTAAGTCCTTGAGGTCGCTGGATAGGTCGACCAATCGGTCGATTTCTTCATGAATGGAGGAGAGATTTTCTTGATCCGCAGGCAAGACCTTGTCTTGGAAGGCTTCGATATAGCTTTTGATCGAGGTTAAGGGCGTGCGCAGTTCATGGGCAATATCAGCGGTAAACTGCTTGCGGAGGGTCTCTTGGCGATTCAAATTGTCTACCATTGTATTAAAAGCGGTTGCTAATTGCCCGATCTCGTCTTTGGATTGAATCGCGACACGCTCATCAAGATGTCCATGTCCGATTCGATCGGCGGCTAGAGTTAAACGTTTAAGGGGTGCAACGAGGCGACGACTAGTGAAGTAACTGAGGATAATCCCGAACAGAAGGGCCAACCCTCCGGCGAAGAGGAGAGATCGAAAGACTGAAGATTGGAAAAGGACGTCTTGGGGATTGAGAATTGGAGCGCTCGCCGGGTAGCGGATGGCTGCTGTAGCCAAAGTACCGACAGGCCCTGACACCGTGAGGGTTTTCGTTTTCCAACTCGTGATGGAAGAAGAGGACATGCTCATATTCATGCCCATTCCGCCTTGAGCATGCATCATGTCGTCCATCATATTACTTAACGTAGCGATAAGCTTACCGCTCGGATCAGTCAGAGTGACGACCGTGCCAATCGGGAGGGTATGGCTAATTTCATCCAGAGACGTAGGGTCCCACGTCCCCTTGCTCTGATAGAGGGCACTTAAACGAGTGGGCAGTTGTTCTATGGTCGTTTCGTTAGTCTTGGTCAGATAATCGCTGAATTGTTGATGAAAGACAAGATTTACAGCCAGCATACTGAAGGTTAAGGTTATAAGCGAGATGATTAGCGTAGAGAGAAATAGTTTTTTGCGCATCTTATCCTCCAGTACTTGGATTAAATTTATAGCCAATTCCATATACGGTCAAAATAATCTGAGGGTCGCTTGGGGTGGTTTCTATTTTTTGGCGGATCTTCTTAATATGTGCGTCAATCACGCGGTCATCTCCGTCAAAGTCATGCCCTTGAACGATTTCTACCAACTGCCCCCGTGAGTATACTCGACCAGGGTGTTTGGCTAAAGCTCCGAGGATCTTAAACTCGGTAGGGGTTAAAGAAACCTCCTGATCATTAAGTCGAATATCATGTTGGATATTATCAATGGTAAGTCCGTTGTCATACGAGATCACGTCTGCTAGCGGTGCGGTTTCGTTATTGACTCGCCGTAGCACTGCTCGAACACGGGCGACAACCTCCCGAGGACTGAAAGGTTTCGTTATGTAATCATCCGCACCGATACTCAATCCTTGGATGCGGTCTTCTTCTTCGACTTTAGCTGTGAGCATGATGATGGGAATGGAGGATATTTTCCGAATTTCTCGACAAATCTCCGTTCCGGACATACCCGGAAGCATCAAATCTAAGATGAGTAAATCGAAGGGGTTCTCCTTAAACATGGTTAGAGCAATAAGGCCGTTTATGGCTGTACTGACCTGAAATCCTTCTTGTTGAAAGTAGGCCTTCAGAACAGTTGTAATCTTCTTTTCATCATCAACAAGCAAAATTTTCATGATGACTGCTCCTTCTTTATAACAACTTCAATTATTTTTCATTTACGGCATTCCGATTATATAACTACAGAAACTGCAACCAGATCTAATATTCTTAGTATACCTTGACGAGCAATATAAGTCAGCATTAAGGTGGATCGAATAATGAGGACAGCTTTTGCTAAAGTTTCGACCGAAATGACCGCCTCGCAGGAATTCTTTGAATTTAAATAGATATTCCTTTTATGTCGCAGATAATCTATACTTATTATAGTAGTAATTTTGATCGTTAAGTCGAATATGGAGGTATCATGACTTTATTTCATTCCATAGAAAGTATTTTAACCATAGTAATTATGTTTATGGCAGGCTATTTTATGACGCGAGTGGGATGGCTGGATCCAAAGGCCAGCGGGATTATTTCTAAGATTGTAATGAATTTAGCCTTACCCTGCTATATGATTTATAATCTTACATCAGCCTTTACACGTTCCCAATTTGAAAGCATGTCTAAGGGTTTGATTGTTCCTTTTATTTCTATTTTTTTGTGTTACCTTCTTTCATTAGCTGCAAGTCGCTTTTTTCAGGTAAAACCCGGCCGCATAGGGGTTTTCCGATGCGCATTTTTTACCTCGAATACCATATTTATAGGACTGCCCATCAACCTAGAACTTTTTGGTCCCGAATGCGTCCCTTATGTATTGTTGTACTATATGGCAAATACTGTTTTTTTCTGGACCTTCGGGGCGTATGAGATCAGCAAGGACGGGATGGGTGAAGAAAAGAGACCTATTTTTTCAAAGGATATGTTCAAACGCATTATGAGTCTTCCTCTTTTGGGATTTTTGATCGGTCTAACCTTGGTGATGCTTGATATCAAACTTCCCTCTTTTATTCTAAGCAGTCTTAAGTATATGGGTCAGCTTACCACACCACTTTCTATGCTTTTCATTGGGATTGTCCTTTTTACAGTTAAAATCAAGAATCTTAAGTTTGACAAAGATATTCTAGTTCTAATCATTGCCCGCTTTATTATCTCCCCAGCTCTCGTGATTGCGTTGGCGCATTTCATCACTTTGCCGGATCTTATGCGCAAGGTCTTCATCATTCAAGCAGGATTGCCATCTCCCACTAATACAGGTGTGCTTGCCAAAGAATATGGCTCAGATTATGTATTTGGCACAGAAGTTACAGTTTTGACCACGATTCTAAGCATGTTGGCAATCCCGCTTTATATGTTATTTATTTAGAACCTGGAGAGTTCTCCCTTATACTTTATATTCAATAAGAAACTAGCTACACACACCTAAAACGATGCGCTATAGACCATCGGAGTAAAGAGCTTTCTTCCCCAATCAACTGTAAAAGCGAATGGTCTGGCTTTTTTGTTTTTTCTTGGATTATTTTTGTGGTCTTGGGAGGAAATGAAAGAAGGATGTGGAAGTGCTATAGCAATAGTTGAATTATTTGGCT
>JAJYAS010000601.1 GCA_021779415.1 Bacillota bacterium | reverse complement strand
CTGCTCATTCCCCTTCAGAGGCTTTGCAGTTGGCGAGTCAACTTCTTGGACATCAACCGGAATCCGTCTATATAATGCCTCACGGAGGAAGCACTTTTCCACTAAACCAATAAATATTTCGACCGAACGTCTTCATTTTCGGCTAACTCTTGGACTGTTCCTTCAAAACGTACTTGTCCTCGTTCAAGGACATAACACCGATTGGCTAATTTTAAAGCAGATTTGAGATTTTGCTCTGCTAAGAGAATCGATATCCCCGTTGAACACAGCTCAAGGATTTGTTCTTCCAATTCCCGAACGATCAAAGGTGCCAGTCCCTCGGTCGGCTCATCTAAAATCAGAAGCTCAGGATTGCCAAGCAGGGCCCTAGCAATACTTAACATTTGTTGCTCTCCGCCGCTTAAATTTCCGCCCCTCCGATTCTCGACTCTTTTGAGGACAGGGAATAACTGATGAACTTTATCCAAATCCCAAGCCCCTGATTTGACGCCTGTTGCGATCTCAAGATTTTCGCGCACAGACAAGTCGGCAAAGATTCTACGGTTATCAGGGACAAAGCTAATCCCTAATTTAACCATCCGTTTTGTTGGGGTTTTTGAAATGTCTTGCCCTTTAAACTTGATTTGTCCGGTTTTTGGTGGGGTAATTCCTATAATGCTCTTAAGAGTCGTGGTCTTGCCTACCCCATTACGACCGAGCAGACAGACTACTTCGCCTTTACTTACCTGTAAGGATAAACCGAACAAGATGTGACTTAACCCGTAATAGGTATGAATATCTCTAACGTCTAACATCATCCTGCTTCCCCCAAATAGGCATTTTGCACAGATTTATCGTTTCTGATATCTTCAGGAAGCCCTTGAGCAATGGTTGTACCCTGGTGTAGAACCATAATTTTTTGAGCAACATCAAAAACTAATTCCATATCGTGTTCAGTAATTAAAATTGTTAGGCCCTTTTCCTGGGATAACTTCTTAATCAGAGTAACGATTTTGCGAGTTTCTTCGGAAGACATTCCTGCAGTAGGCTCATCTAAGAGAAGGAGCTTGGGCTTGCTTCCCAGAGCAATGGCAATTTCTAGGACCTTTTGATCCCCATATGAGAGGGATGTACACGGACGATCTTTCAATTCCAATAGTCCAAAAATTTCCAATACTTCTAGTGTCTCATCAATCAGCAATCTTCTTGAGGGTGTAAAGAAATTCCGATCTAAGCGTTGTTGTGCAAGGACTGAGGTTTGCACATTCTCAAAAACCGTTAGACTAGAAAAGATATTAATTAATTGAAAAGATCTAGCCATTCCTTTATGGCAAATTTTATAGGGAGGTAAGTTCGTGATTTCTTGACTTTGAAATTGGATGTGACCGGAATCGGCCTGAAGGTGTCCAGTTATTAAATTGAATAAGGTGGATTTTCCTGCGCCATTGGGACCAATGACTGCCACGACTTCTCCTTTCGGAACCGAAAGGTTAGCGTCTGCAATGGCTTGAAATCCATCGAATGCTTTCTTAAGCTGTTTAACCTGAAGCATGTTAATTCTCTCCTCTCATACTTCGGCGTTTGTCATAACTCTCCATTAAATAACCAAGAATACCCTGAGGCAAGAAGAGTACGAGGATCAGTAACAGCAGCCCAAGGACAAGAAGCCAATATTCTGTGTAAAGACCAACGATCATCGACAAAAGGACTAAAATGCCGGCCCCTAACGTTGGACCCATAAAGACAGTCAGTCCTCCCATTAAACACATAATTAGGATTTCGGCCGATTTGTTCCAAAATAACAGGGAGGGGGCTACAGATCGTTCAACTAAAACAAAGAGCACACCCGCAATTCCTGCAAAGAAGCCAGCAATAACAAAGGCAATCAGGCGGTGACTTTTGACATTGATTCCAATGCTTTCCGAGCGCACAGGGTTGTCGCGAGTCGCTAGTAACGTGATACCAAATGGTGATTTTGTGATCATGTAGAGAATTATAAGAGAGATGATTAGAACCAATAGCGTCGTATAATAAACTGAATTAATAGAGGACAAGGATTCCGGAACGGGTATGGCGTGGATTCCGTTGTCTCCATTGGTTAGTGCATTCCAGCGGTACACAATGGCCCAAACTAACTGCCCTAAAGCAAGTGTAAGCATACCAAAATAGAGGCCTCTTAGACGTACGCAAAACCATCCGATCACTAAGGCTATAAGTGCGGCAACCATGGGTGCTAGCAAGATCGCAACAGCAAATGGCCAAGAAGTTTTGGTCATCACGATCGCGACCGTATATGCACCTACCCCAAAAAATACGCCATGGTGCAAATGCAGCAGTCCTCCGTAACCCAGAACCAGATTTAAACTGCTTGCTAGTAAAGCCGTTGTAAAAACAGTGGCCAACAAGTAGACATAGTATTGGGTGAGAATCGTAGGGACCACCAGAAGTATCAGAACGCCAGCTACTGCGAAGGCCCAACCTAGATAGGTGCTGAGTTTTTTAGGGCTTTTTATGGATTTCAAGTTATTCGTGGACATATCTATGTTCCTTTCTCTACCAGGCAGATTTCAGCAAGCCAGTGGGTCGTACGATAAGGAGAACACCCGCTATAATATAAGGAATTATGATGGCAATGCCCGGAATAAATAAAATCCCTAATGCCTCCCCAACCCCCATAATAATAGAACTAATCAGTGCACCCCAGACGTTTCCTAGACCCCCTATTACCACGATCAAAAAAGCATAAATGACAATGCTAGCATCCATACCCATCGAGATGGAGGTCGTTGGCGCAATCAAAGCTCCTCCCAACCCGGCAAGCCATCCACCCAATGCAAAAACCATAGCAAATACTCGGGTACTGTTAATCCCCAAAACATCCACCATTTCTCGGTCCGTAGCAGTTGCACGGCAGATTTTACCCAGATGTGTTTTGGATAAGAACAGCCATAAGCCAAGGGCAACGACGGGCCCCACGATCAGAAGGAATGCATTATACCAAGGTAAGGATGCCCCCCATAGATTAAAGGACCCCCTTAAAACTGCAGGGATATCCATGGACTTAAATTCTGTCCCCCATAGTATTTTGACAAGATCTCCCGCAATGAGCACGAGGGAATACGTTAAGAGCATCTGGATCAAATGATCTCGGTTATAGATAAATCTAAGCAGCCCGCGCTCGATGACTAGACTAACTAACATTACTGTGACAGGAGCAACCAGCAGGGCTAACCAAAAACCATAAGGACCTTGTCCAACAAGGGTTGAAACTGAATAAGCAATAAATGCGCCTAACATATAAAGTGCTCCATGAGCAAAGTTTGTGATTCTTAAGACGCCAAAGATCAAAGTCAATCCTGCAGAAACAATAAAAAAAATCATTCCCCTACTTAGTCCAATAAAAAACTGGCTAGCGAGTGTGGCAAAATCCATGGGCAATCTCCCCCGTTCTTAGTAGCGTAA
>JAJYAS010000600.1 GCA_021779415.1 Bacillota bacterium | reverse complement strand
CATAAATTCTGCCCAATCTTTGAGAAGTAGCTCTACCCTCTGACGCGTACTCAGCGTGGGTTTTTGGCGTCCCTTGTTGACAAGTTCTTGCCATGTGCGCCGTGAAAATTCTACAATAACCGCTTCTTTCGTAGAAAAATAGTTATAGAAGGTGCCTTTTCCCACATCCGCATGCTGGGTAATTTGTTCCACCGAAGTGGCATTAAATCCTTGTAGACGGAAAAGTTGCATTGCATTCGAGAAAATCTTTTCATGTGTCTCCCTTTTCTTACGCTCTCGGCGAGACAAATCCGTCACCATTACTCCCCCTTTGTAAGATGTTAGTCGTAGAATTAACCTCTCCTAATCATTCTGCAACTACCATATTTATCCTTCTTTTCGAGGGGGAATTTTACTAACTATTTTACTAACCACTATTCTAATGGGCGAAGCTTAGATTATCACACCCGCTCTATTTCTTACGTGCGAACTCTGCTCCCAGCTTCCATACGGTTAGGACCCTCGCAACTGCCCGCTCCAATTGTTCTTCTGCTTTGGAGTATGCCTCCTCTATGGTTGTCGGCCCTTCAGAAACGCTGAAACAACTTGCAATTCCGTGGTCTACAAGAAGACCCGCAACTCCCTCCACAGATCCTGAGATAACAAGTACCGGAACATTATAACTCTTTGCTAAAGCCGCAACGCCAACTGGAACTTTACCGTAAGCCGTCTGGAAGTCTGTCCTTCCTTCACCTGTAAGCACCAAATCAGCGTGCATAATTTTTTCAGCCGCATTTGCCCCTTCTAGAACCATCAGTGACCCCGGTCGTAATTTTGCGCCCAAAAAACCCACGACTCCGGCACCAAGTCCTCCGGCGGCACCCCCACCCGCTAACTCCAGTAGGTTCGCACCAGCAGATTCGCTTAAGCGTTCTCCAAAATTTTGCAGGGCTGTATCCAATACCTTGATATCCTCCAGATTAGCACCCTTTTGCGGGCCATAAACTGCACTTGCACCCTCTGGACCACATAAAGGATTCTGAACATCACAGGCTACCTCAATCTTCACATCAGAAAGGCGAGGATCTATCCCAGACATGTCAATATTGACGAGATTGGCTAGAGTTGCCCCTCCCGGGGGTAGCTCTTTACCCTGGGCATCCAATAGTTTAACCCCCAACGCTGTTGCAAGTCCAGCACCCCCATCATTTGTAGCACTTCCTCCTATACCTAGAAGAATTTTCTTAACTCCACGATCCAATGCATCCTTAATAAGTACCCCAGTTCCTTGCGTCGACGTAATTCGAGGATTCCGTTCTTCATGTCGCAAGAGAGTTAACCCAGAAGCTGCAGCCATCTCAATAACTGCGGTCGCACCATCGTCGATGAGGCCATACGTCGCCTTAATCGGGCGTCCAAGGGGATCAGTCACATTAATCTCAATCTTTTCTCCCTTGACGGCGCAAAGTAACGCATCCACAGTACCTTCTCCTCCGTCTGCCATGGGAATCATATCAATCACACTGTCTAGATAAACCCGTTGAACTCCCCGACGCATTGCCTGCGCCACATCCATGGCTTTTAGGCAACCCTTAAAGGAGTCTGGCGCAATAACGATTCTCATGATGATCACTCCTTTGATTGAGCACGCTTTCCAATAATCCTTCCGACCTCAAGAAATAAAATTAGACTTACAAAGTCTAATATGATGACCGTCCAATTGTCAATAAAAACACCTGAATTAAAAGCTAGCAAATACGATGAACAATTAAACAAAAGAGCAGCAACATATGCAGTACATCGATTCTCAAGCCTGGGACGATACCCCACCAAAAAGCCAAGCGGATAGAATAATGCAAAATTAAAGGCTAGTTGATTTAGTACCCCACCCGAAACAAAAAAATCGCCCCAAAAAATAAGAAGCAAGGTCAATATGATCTGATAGCGCCAAAAGGCAGAATTCATGCGTGCCTCCAATCAAAACAGGGAGAGAGTCAGACTCTCTCCCCCCACCCAATTTTTTAGCTGTAGTTCGGCGCTTCTTTGGTAATCGTGATATCGTGGGGATGGCTTTCGCGAAGTCCCGAAGCTGTTATACGAATGAAGCGTGTTTGTGTTCGAAGCGCCTCAATGTCAGGTGTTCCGCAATAACCCATTCCGGCGCGAAGACCCCCAATCATTTGATAGATGGTATCTGAAACTGGTCCTTTGAACGGAACCCGACCTTCAATGCCCTCAGGAACAAGTTTCTGATTCTTTTCTTGAAAATAACGATCACGACTTCCTTGTTTCATAGCGCCGATGGATCCCATTCCCCTATACACTTTGAAACTTCGTCCCTGATAAATTTCCATATCACCAGGGCTCTCTTCTGTCCCTGCAAAGAGACTTCCGATCATGACGATTCGCGCGCCAGCTGCCAAGGCTTTTACAATATCACCAGAGAATTTAATTCCTCCATCTGCAATGATCGGAACGCCATATTTCTCTGCCTCATCTGCGCAATCCATGACAGCAGTAATTTGAGGAACTCCGATACCAGCTACTACACGAGTTGTACAAATAGACCCCGGCCCGATCCCGACTTTAATTGCGTCAGCGCCCGCTTCGATCAGATCATGAGTTGCTTCCGCCGTCGCCACGTTGCCTGCAATTAGTTGGGTCTCCGGAAAACGCTCCTTTAAAGTCCTCACCATTTCAATAACTCCTTTGGAGTGTCCATGCGCAGTATCCAGAACAAGGACATCAACGCGAGCATTGACTAATGCCTCAGCACGTTCCAAAGTGTCTGCAGTAACCCCAACAGCAGCGCCAACTCGTAAACGACCACTTTCATCTTTGGCCGAATTCGGATACTGGCGTGCTTTCTCAATATCTTTAATCGTAATTAATCCCTTAAGTATTCCTTCTGAATCAACAAGGGGTAGTTTTTCAATCTTGTGTTGTCCCAATATTTCTTGAGCATGGTCAAGGGTTGTACCAACCTCAGCTGTAACCAAATTTGATTGGGTCATCACCTCTGAGATCTTGCGATCATAGTCCTTCTCAAAGCGCAGATCCCTGTTTGTCAAAATTCCGACCAGTTTTCCTTCGACGGTGATAGGAACTCCCGAAATTCGATAGCGTTCCATGAGCTTTAATGCTTCATGAATACTATTTTCCGGATGTAAAAAAATTGGATCCGTGATCACGCCATGCTCAGACCGTTTAACCTTATCGACCTCTAAGGCTTGCTGTTCTATGCTCATATTTTTATGAATAATCCCTATTCCGCCTTCTCGAGCAATGGAAATCGCCATTCGGGAATCTGTGACAGTATCCATCCCTGCACTCATGAGCGGAATATTGAGTTTAATCTTTTTTGTTAAATACGTGCTAACATCGACATCTCGTGGTAAAACCTCAGATTTAGCTGGTACGATAAGAACATCGTCAAATGTGAGTGCTTCGGAAATAATTCGATTGGACATG
>JAJYAS010000599.1 GCA_021779415.1 Bacillota bacterium | reverse complement strand
CATTAATATTATCCATACTATTAAGATAGGCTTTTGTTTGCATAACACGTTCAACTATGAATACTCGACAAACTTTAGGATTCAAACCTAGGTCGATAAACGTGTCATTAATTTTAAGTGCCTCACTTAATAAATCATCCATGGCTGTTTCATAATCTTCCCCTTTGATAAAACGTTGGTAGATACCAGCAGCTTTAGTCTTTTTATCTTCAAGTAGCATATTCGTCACCCCTGCATAGGCAGAAACGACAAACACCCTTCCGTAACGAAAACTTTCAGAACTTGGGAAGCCAATGATGTCATTAAGAACAGTTTGAAATTGGAGCATGGATGTGCCACCGATTTTTTCCACAGTTAACATAATATAAACCGAACCCCTCTTCTGTTTCATTTTCTCCATCCAAGACATAATTCGTCGAAAATTAAGATATTCCTTCTACCCTATTGAAATTCGCTATATCCCATCTCCACGGACTGTCCCTTGTTATTTACATTAAAAGCCATCTCTTGTTCGTCAATGAAACAAGAGATGGCAATATCTAGAGTAGAACTATTATACTACCCTGTAAGCAATACTTTGCTTTGACTTGGGCGACAACAGATCGATAACTGGGCGATTTTTTCGACGCATCGCCAAATAATCCAGCACTCGCTCAGGTGAAGTGTTAAGAATCTGATGCTGAGAAATCCCCGCCTCACGAACTAATTCTAGAGCTTCCCCAAATTCGCCAACTCGATCCCAAAAATGAGCATCACTCCCTAAAATTACAGGTCCTTTATACTTAGCCATGTAATGGGCAATATAACGACAATTCTCAAGCGCACTACTTTTGTCTGTAATGGTTGAAAGCGAACTATTATTAATTTCGACTGGGATATTCAAAAGGGCCGAGGCATGAGCAATTCGCTCAAGATCCATTTTAAAATAGGTTCGCCCCGGATGAACCATCATATCCGTATAAGGGTTTTCCATAGCATTTATATACGCTTGTGTATTCTGTTCACTATTCCCCCCTGGATAGCAGATTTCGTGAAGTCCAACAAGAACCAGTTTTAGTTTCGCTAAATATGGTATCGGTACATCTAACTCTCCCTCATAGTTCGTAATATTAGCTTCAACCCCTGGTAATAACTTTACCCCAGCGATTTCTTCAGGAAGAATTGACAAATTACTAAAATGGTACAGACAAGGAGCGCCCGGCATACTTGGCCCATGATCCGTCATTCCCAATAATTTTATTCCTTTACGGACAGCAGCTTGCGCGTTTTCAGTAATAGTACTATAAGCATGTCCACTTGAAAGAGTGTGAGTATGTAAGTCGACTAATAGTTCCATTTAAACACCTCATTTTTATCCACTTTAGTATGAAAACCACTAAGTTTGGAGTTATCTCCTACTAAAGTTATCTTATACTAAAACTATTTTATGCTTTACGTGTAAAGTATAAATTATGCTTCAGTTAAGTTTCTGTAAATTTATTCTTCTTAAAGTAGCGATATATCAAAGTCGCAAAAATCTGTTTATTACTTCAATTGGCATAGGCCACGACTACTCTGTCGTGGCCTATGCCAATATCAAGTTTTAGTTACTAACCCCTGTTAAAATAGCGACTTGAATTTGCTAACATAAATAATGGCTTTCTCAAATAATCGATCGGGTATAAATCATCCCTTGCCGAAATAAGCGCCATTATCTTACCAATCTTGGATAACGGATCAATAGAAACGATTACAAACGCGTCTTTTTCGAGTGTTAAAGGATAGATAACATTATTTTTGTTCAAAACATCATGATAGGCGTCCAGAGTAAGCACTCTAAAATCGTGATTACGCCACCGAATATCATAAAGTTTAAAGGCTTGATGGGCAACTAATGGCAAAAAAAGTTCTTCGGTCAAATACAATTCGATTCCCATCATATACCCTTCGCTATCAAGATCATTCCAGTATTCACAATGAAACGACTTGTCCACTGCATCTCTGTACGTCTTCGTTGCTAAACGCATTTGCCCCAAACTTTGACCCATGCTTAACCATTTAATCCTTGGGATACTGAGACTATTTACATCATAGTAAAGCCCAATATCGCTTTTATCGAGGGTATACTCTTCAGTTGTTTGATTAGGCATAAGGTAGATATAACCCATTTGCATGTTGTTATCACAGGTAATAAGCATAGAACATCCCCCCAAAGCTTCGTATCCCAGCTTGTCTGGTTACAAGTTTCTTGCCTAACTTTTGTCTAATTATTCTATCATTAATTCTGCGTAAGTGCACATTTTTCCTGCTATCTTAAGTATACAATTTTCGTAATCCAATGACGAGCTATAGTTATAGTAAGTTATACTAAAGAGCGAAAGTTTGGGAGAAGCATTTGGTTAAAAATTAGAGAAGTCCCTAAAAGCTCAGAACCTTAACTGTAAGTAAGATAATTAAAATTCACCGATTGGACAAACCGTGTTAAATCTTTGAGCAAATCGAGGAATAATTCTTCGTCCACAAATTTACCGTACTGATCAAATAAAATTCTTACAAGGGGACGACTGGGATAATTATAATGAAAACCCACAACTGTTCCCGTTTCACCTGTATTTAATGTAACAATAGAACCTTGCGGATAAAGAACTAAACATTGTCTAAAAACTTCTACAATCTCTTGATTAAACTCTTCTCCTGAACCAGCCACAATAATTTCTAAAGCGTGGTATGGAGGCAGACCTTTTCGGTAGGGTCGATCTGCAACAAGGGCATCAAAAACATCAGCGACTGCTACGATCTGAGCATTAGTAGGTATAGCTCTCTGTCTTAACCCATCCGGATAACCCTCTCCATTCCAACGTTCATGATGGTAACGGATAATTCCAAGAGTTTCCTCTGGGGTATCGGAGAATTTGAGCATCGCGACACCCAACACAGGATGTTGCTTAATAATTTCAAATTCCTCTTCCAACAAACCTGAGGGTTTATTCAATATTTCAAGGGGCAAAGAGCTTTTTCCTAAATCATGAAACATGGCACCCAAAGATAACATCCTAAGGTTTTGTCCTGAAAGCCCCATTTTAGATCCAACAAGTGTCGACAAAATTGCTACATTTACAGAATGAATGTATGTATAATTATCAAACGTCCGAAATTTATTTAAATCTATATTAACAAGTTTATAGTTTTCTAAATCGTCAATAATTTTATCAACAATTGCCAATGAATCGTCTAATTGTTTAGAACTAAAAAGGGATACATTCTCAAAAACCTCTCTAACATAGCCCATGATAAACAGGTATTCTGAGGAAGGGAATTTGCGTTCTTCATTTTGAGGGTCTGAATTTTCTAAATTGCATTGTACCGTATACAGTTTTCGCCGCAAAAGAAGTTCATGAATATTGGCAGTGATTGGTTGCCCTTTAGTTAATAACAATATTCCCTGCATATTATATAAGTCAAGCACTGAAAGT
>JAJYAS010000598.1 GCA_021779415.1 Bacillota bacterium | reverse complement strand
CCTAGAAGCTGCCAAGACTGTCGGAGAACGTTTAATTGAGGCGACTAGGAAAAAGAGCATGGAAAATAATCCACGCATACACACCACTGTTTCAATTGGATTAGCCACATATCCTGAGCATGCCAAGTCGGCTGAAGAACTTATCAAACATGCCGATGATGCTCTATATTCCTCAAAGCGAAACGGGAGAGATCGATTGAGCGTATATGTTCCAAATTATGAGAGTGTTTGTCCTTAACAACTAACTATTTAATGTCTGAATCCATCGTTTTGAGCTCACTCAAAGTGACTAAACGATAGCCTTGATTTCGGAGTGCGTCAATAATCGGCCCCAACGCTTTGACGGTTTGTGTGCGTTGATAGCCCCCATCATGCAGGAGGATAATGGCACCAGGAAATGCATTTTTCACAACATTATCCACGATCTGCTTGACACCAGGGTTACGCCAGTCTTTGCTATCTACACTCCAAAGTGCTACAATATGGCCATTGTTTTTAATGATTTCTAGTTGGTTTTTGGATAAAAAACCACCTGGCGGACGGTAGAAATAGGTATGGGTTCCTGTTGCAGCAAAGAC
Organism: Bacillota bacterium; assembly: GCA_021779415.1. Next base: position 2,876 of record JAJYAS010000598.1, on the reverse strand, counting down.
CTCACGGTCAGTCTGATTCATTTCCTCAACTAGACGGCGTTGCTGGTAATCATGGTAATAACTATGGTTTCCAATTTCATGCCCTTCTTTAACTAAGCGCTTTAACAAGAATGGGTTTGCTTGAGCCGCCTGCCCCAAAACAAAGAAGGTTGCCCGGACTTCCTTTTCTTTAAGGATATCCAAAACAGCAGGTGAATCGATCGGATCAGGTCCATCATCAAAGGTTAGAGCGACTACTTTTTCCTGAGTATGAGCCATATAATAGGTTCCAGGTGCCCGTACCAGCGATGGAGCAGTTAGTGAATGTTGAATCATGGTGAGAAGTCCTCCTACCGTAACTAGAAACAGAAACACAAAAACCAACTTACGGCGTGTTAACACATAAATGAACAAATCATTCACCCCCAAATTGCTTATATATACCTATGGATGAACTCCATGTTCCATGCCTACTAAATTAACATATCTAGACTAAAGTCCTTTAAGGTGGATTTTAACAAAGACGTTTCTTGATTTTAAGGAGGAGTTTGCCACGAAAGTACAAGGGGAACGAATGCTATCTTCAATCACAACTTGGCAACCTTGTTGGGGCTTAAAAAATGAAAGTTGAGCTCAACAATGTCAGTTTAAGTATCCAGCAAGACGTTCAGACTATTGAGATTCTTAATGACGTTTGCTTGCAAGTGCGTCTTGGTGTAATTCACGCTCTGCTTGGACCATCTGGTAGTGGAAAGAGTACGTTGCTTTATGCTATCAATCGTTTACGTGAAATTCAGCGAGGAAAAATCACCCTCGAAGGGGAAGATATCCGTCGAATTAGTGTTTATGAACTTCGTCGCCGAATTGGTCTGGTGATACAAAAACCCATATTTTTCTCGGGAACTGTTGGAGATAATATTTTGTATGGCCCTCGATTGTGGGTTAGGGATCACTTGACGTTAGCCGATCCAAAACATTATCTTGAGATGGTCGGGTTAGATCCGGATTGGGTAGCACGTGATCCGAATACGCTTTCAGGTGGGCAACAACAGAGGGTATCCCTTGCCCGCACCTTAGCGAATAACCCAGAAGTTCTATTACTTGACGAACCAACGTCTGCCTTGGATGCCCATGCCAGTGAACACCTGGAAACGCTGATTACAAACCTATGCTCTGAACGAAAACTGACCGTCATCTGGGTTACACATGATTTACACCAGGCTGCGCGCGTGGCAAACGATGTGACGCTCCTTTACCGTGGAAAAGTAGTGGAACAGGGGAGTGCAAAGCGTTTCTTCGCCGGTCCTAGCACAGAAGAAGGCAGAAACTTTCTTGCAGGGAAATTAGGGGGTGAGTTATGAGTTGGCTAGCCTTAAGCCTATCATTAGGTTTTGTGGGTTTGGCCGCGATCGTATCGCGGTATCAAGAACTTGGCCTAGAAAAAGAATTAGCCATTGCTGTTGTCCGCACGCTAATCCAACTGACGATCGCAGGCTATGTCCTAGCCTATGTGTTTGCCTCCCAACACCTCATTTTCATGGGGCTAATGCTGGCACTTATGATGGGGGTAGCCGCACAAAATGCCGCGAAGCGGGGCAAAGGAATTCCAGGAGCTCTTCGCATTGTCCTCCTAGGTATTGTGATCAGCGAAGCCCTTACTCTCGCGCTTTTACTCCTCTTTGGAATCATACCTGGAACACCCCAGTACGTCATTCCCTTAAGCGGAATGATTATCGGGAATAGTATGGTCGCTAGTGGAGTGACTTTAAACCGTCTAAGTTCCGAGTTTACTCTTAGGAGTGGGGAAGTGGAGTTAGCACTTTCGCTAGGAGCTAACCCCAAGAGGGCGTCACTCTCCGTTGTCAAAGCATCTGTCAAAGCTGGAATGATCCCCACCATCGATTCCATGAAAACGGTGGGTCTAGTACAACTACCTGGCATGATGACAGGACAGATTCTCGCTGGCGCTGATCCCATTCAAGCCGTCCGTTATCAGATTTTAGTCATGTTCATGATATCTGGAGCTACAGCTATTTCCAGTCTACTCGTTGTATTACAGGGCTATCGCACCTATTTCACTTCAGCAGCCCAGCTAATAGTTCCTAGCCTTAATGACTAGGAACTTATCCTCAACATGTCCTTTTGAAAGGTGGGATTGATTTTGGGTATCCGTTTCGTGTTCGGCCGTGCTGGAAGTGGCAAGAGTACTCTGTGTCTGGAAGAAATCCGTGCCGAGCTGCGGATAAAACCATGGGGAGAGCCAATGATCCTCCTCGTCCCAGAGCAAGCAACTTACCAGATGGAAATGGCTCTAGCCAATACGCCTGATTTAGGTGGAAGTTTACGGGCCCAGGTTTTAAGCTTTCGGAGGCTAGGCTGGCGCGTATTTTCTGAAACCGGAGGAGGGCAAAAAGTTCTGATTGGCGCAACAGGCAAGAGAATGCTTCTGCGTCGAATCCTCTTAAAGCATCGCCTTCAATTGAAAGCCTTCGCCCGCTCTGCTACTCGACCAGGCATGGCTGATCTTCTCGCTCAAGCGATTGGAGAATTCAAAACGTATCGAATAACCTCAAATGATTTACGACAGGTTAAAAATACCACTGAAATTTTGACGGATAAGCTTCAAGACTTAGCTCTTATTTACGAAGAATTCCAAGCAACATTAGGTCAGGGAATTGGCGACCCTGATGATGAATTGCCAGCTTTAGCGGAAAAAATTCCTTTTGCCCCCCTTCTTCAAGGGGCACACGTGTGGGTTGATGGGTTTACGGGATTTACCCCTCAGGAATTAGAAGTCTTAAAAATCATCCTGCTCACGGCCCAAGAAGTAGTTATTACCTCCCCACTGGATCCCGCTTTTCTGATTGAGGAACGTCAACGGGAAACAAGGCTTTTTA
>JAJYAS010000597.1 GCA_021779415.1 Bacillota bacterium | reverse complement strand
AACGATGTTTGGTTTCGGACTAAATGCTGCTGGGACTGCATCATTGGCCTACGGTTGGCCAATTGTCAGTGTTTTTGCATTAATGGTTGGCTTGTCAATGGCTGAGATTGTATCGGCCTATCCTACTGCTGGTGGTTTGTATTATTGGTCATCAAAACTTGGTGGACCTAGCTGGGGATGGTTCACAGCGTGGTTTAATGTCATTGGACAAGTTGCCGTTACTGCTGGGATTGATTATGGACTGGCCATGTTTATTGATGCACTACTTAATCAATATTTTCCGGTAATCCCCGCTACGGACCACGCAGGTACGCTTGCCACTTTGGTTATTTACGCAGTAATCCTTTTAGCTCAGGCTTATATAAATTCACTAGGAATTAATTTTGTTTCCATGTTGAATAATATTAGTGCTTGGTGGCATATCGTGGGTGTTTTTCTGATTGCGGGATTATTGTTATTCTTTGCACCCCATCATGCGCAACCTTTAAGTTTTATCTTTAATGGTCAGTTTACCACTACTACTGGTTTCCCTAGCTGGTACGGATTTTTATTGGGTTTATTGGTGACCGCTTACACGATTACAGGCTTTGATGCTTCTGCCCACGTATCAGAAGAAACTGAAGGTGCAAGCAGGACTGCTCCAAAGGGAATTATCATGTCCATAGTTATCTCGGCGATTGCCGGATATATACTGATCATAGGCCTGCTTGTGGCAATGCCTGAAATGTCAGATACGTTGGGAGCCACCAATCCTGTTCTCTATATTTTTAATACTGGTTTAGGAGAAACAGTAGGAACTCTCTTATTCCTTGTTGTAATCGTCGCACAGTTTTTCTGTGGTACGGCTTCAATCACCTCGAATTCTCGGATGATGTTTGCTTTTGCTCGTGATGGAGGGATGCCTGGTTCGAAAACACTGTATAAACTTAGCGACCGTCATGTTCCTTTGAATGCTTTAATTGTGTCGATCGTGGCTACATTTATTCTTGCTTTACCTGCGTTGTTTAGCACCGTAATTTACTCAGCGGTCGTCTCAATTGCGGCAATTGCTTTATATATTGCGTATGTAACCCCAGTTTTCCTTCGACTTGTCCATAAAGACCGTTTTAAAGTTGGTCCGTGGAACCTTGGAAAATGGAGCCCACTGGTCGGATGGCTTGCCATTGGTTGGACAATTTTTGGTGCGGTCATATTCATGTTGCCAGTAGCGACTCCGATTACTGTAGCAAATTTTAACTTTACAGGCGTAGTGTTTGTCATTGTTTGGCTAATTCTTATACCTTGGTATATGTTGAGTGTTCGCCATTGGTTCAAAGGTCCAAAATCTGCTTTTGATGATAAAAAAGATCTGGATTATGTTGCACCGGATCAGCATCATCATCATTCAGTCTAATTGCACCTTTAGAAAAGAGCTAATTTTAGAAAATATAGTTAAATTAAAAAGGAAAAATAGAATTCGCAGCGAATTAAATGATCTAAGTTATAAAGTTAATTGACTGTTGATTTAGACGTCAGTTCACACTGTTTTACAAAGTAATAGCGGGCAATATGGCCCTTCATCTCACTCGGGTAGCCGTGATGGGATGAAGGGTATATTTTTTTCAAAAGACATGTTAATAAGCTGGATGTATTAAAATCAATTATATTCACGGAGGAGCCTTAATGTATGGCTGATACAAAGTAATTATGACAAAAGAGATGACATTAGTCAGTGTGGGGATTGATGTCGGGACGACAACTACGCAATTAGTCATTTCGCAACTTACCTTGGTCAATGTAATGCCTGGTAGTCAAGTACCCAAAGTGGAGATTAGCCATAAAAGCATAACGTATATGGGGAACGTACACTTTACCCCGTTTGAAGATCGGCAGCACGTTGATGGAACAGCGTTACGTGCGATCATTGCTAAGGAATATGAAAAGGCTGGAGTTAATCCAAAACAGATCGACACTGGCGCGATTATTATCACGGGTGAGACGGCAAAAAAAGAGAACGCCTCGGAAATAATCCACTCCTTAGCAGATTATGCTGGAGACTTCGTTGTGGCGACGGCCGGACCGGATCTCGAAAGTGTCATCGCTGGAAAAGGATCAGGGGCCGAGGAGTTGTCCAAACGCTTCCACGCATGCATTGCCAATATCGATATTGGCGGGGGAACTACAAATATTGCCTATTTTAATCGGGGTAAGTGCATTGGTACGGCATGTGTCAATATTGGCGGTCGACTTTTTGAAGTCGATCCGCTAACACACAGTTTAACTTATATTTCCTCACCTGGACAAACGATTATGAATCATTGCTCTTCAAACCGATCATCAGCTCAAAGCAAAGATGAAATGGAAATGATTCAAAGCTGGTTACAAGCGATGGTGGGATGTGTTGAACGGGTTATCTTTCATGAGCCTTTATTAGAGCAGGACAAAATCCTAGTAATGACCAATACGTTGCCGGATATTTCGCTTGATGGAGTGGTGTTCTCCGGAGGGGTAGCTAAGTATATTTATTTACCGGGGATTAAGGAATGGTGGATTCATGGGGATGTCGGGCCGCTTTTGGCTGAAGAGTTCCGAAAAAGTCGCCTTTATTCGTCACTTAAGGTGCATGAAGGGTCGGAAACGATTCATGCTACGGTGCTTGGAGCTGGGGCACATACGGTGAATGTTTCAGGGTCAACAATTACAGTGAGTCCGTATGCGCTTCCCTTGCGAAATGTTCCAGTAGTTTATCCAGAGGTCGAGGCGTCGGGATTGTTTTCTTGGCTAAAACCTGCGGAGAATTATAACGACTCCCTCTATCGTACGGTTGCGTTAGTTGTTCCCGCCTTACCTGATGCCAACTTTCAAACAATTTTGACTCTTGCTGAAAAATTAGCTCATGAACTTCCCTTAATCAAGGGAGAACCCAAAGTGGTCATCGCCCAGCAAGATATTGCCAAGGTGCTGGGGCAAACACTTCTGAGACTTCTCCCTTCTGTTACACTGGTTTGTTTAGATGGAATAGAACTTGCACTCGGAGACTTTTTAGACATAGCAAAACCATTACCGCATGAAGATGCTGTGCCTGTTATTGTCAAAACTTTAGTTTTTGCTCGTTAAAAAAATTCATTATCATCGAAAGGATGTGATATCGTGAATCTAAAGACGCGCCTTTTTGGCCAAACCTTTGCCTTTAAAGATGTAAAAGAGGTTCTATCCAAAGCAAATGAGATCAAATCTGGAGATATTCTCGCCGGAATTGCTGCTGAAAATGCCGCAGAACGGATCGCGGCAAAACGAGTCTTGTCAGAACTTACCTTGGAAGATTTACGGCTGAACCCGGTTATACCACTTGAAGAGGACGAAGTTTCCCGTATTATTGATGCTGATGTTAATGAACCCATCTATCATACGATTAAAAACTGGAGTGTTGCAGAGTTCCGCGAGTATATTCTCACTACGGAAACGACTGGCTCTCATCTTA
>JAJYAS010000596.1 GCA_021779415.1 Bacillota bacterium | reverse complement strand
AATGCCTATAAATTCGCCAATAACTCAATATAGTTTTACTCCAGTGTTGCAATAATTTTATTTAGTTTCCCTAATGCACTTGGGTTAATTTTTAAGGTAGGCAATTATATGACTCTGGCTACAAACACAATTAGATAGGAACTAGGCAAAAGTATCAACAAAGATGCAAATGTGCCCTTTGTTTTACGATTACATCATCAGTCATTATTGATAATTGTCCAACTAGTCTTACTGAGTAAGCTAATGTTCCTATTAACGATATTATGGAGTTCAGTATAATAACCACGATTATTTGGATATCCATATACAACTCCTTCATACGACGAACCCCGTCCTATTTCTACCATTCCTTCTCTTCGTAATCATCTTCCCTCTTTAGTCCTGCTGTTCTAATGGAATCTAAGAAATTGACCAAACCCTGTGAACCAAGAAAAATACCTAGACCCACTATAAATTGAATTATCGGTCCTCCAGCACCAAGTAATAATCTTGTTGAATAATTAGGCAGTTCACTCGTGAAATGTATTCTCGCAATTGTGGATGCTAAGTTTGGCAATGAACTTCCTAGGAAAAAAAGGCCAAGAACCGAAAACGATATTCTTTGTATATCACTGGCCTTTGTATCAAAACTCTCATTAGAATGGCTCTCCCCTTTTACCATAATTAAAGACAACTTATCTGAGAGAAGCCATAGCAAAATTCCAAAGAGAATATAGATCATTGGATAAATTATATTAAGTATAATCTCATAGGCCATGTGGGTCTGCGTTACCATAGAAAAAGAAAAAACATTAGAAAATACATTTATACCCAGAATCATCAAGTAAATACTAAGAATTTTGCACGCTAGGCTTGCAATCTCACGCTTACTCACTCTTTTCCCCCCTATTGTATAAACCTGCAGTCGCGGCAAAGACTTACCCAAATGTATTTGTCAATTACTTATGGTTTTTTAATTCATTCAGGGAATAAACGGTTCCCCTCCAATCGATGCCACCTCGGCTTAGAGCCTTTATAGTGGAATTTATTACAGCACCAAGATACAACATAGCTGATATAGGATGAAACAAAACATAACTACGGGAAATATTAATAAGCTTTGATAAATGATTATAGACAGCAAACAAACTGAGGAGAGAAATACCGCACAAGGCTCTTGCCCATACTGGACCAAAGAACAGACCAACAAAAGGATAGATATTCGTAACTAAACTATATACGCATAATCCTATTACGGCTGAAACCTTATAGTTCATAGAAGCAAATAAGTTTTTTTCAAAACCCTTAAGCGCATCAAAGAGATTTTTATACCATTTTACAGTAATAAAGCCTTTACCCGGCAATCCAAAACCCTGTTTGTATCCCATATTTACTACGAGTCTCCCTAAAGACATATCATCAAGGGGTTGTAAAGCTATCACTTCATAGCCGCCAATTTCATTGTATACTGATTTCTTTACTAAGTTAAAAGCTCCCACTCCCACTTTCTTGGTAAACATAACCGTAGCTGTAACTGCAAATACAAAGTAGGCAAGAAAAGCGCGGTAGAAAACACCTCCATAATACAAATCAGGAGCAATTGTTAAGTGATCGAGCGTGTGTTCCAAAGCATAACCAACCGTATTCTTTATACTTTTAGGGGAGAAAATAACATCAGCATCGGTAAAAAGTAACCACTCGCCCGTAGCCTCTTTCACTCCCTGGTACATAGCATGGTTTTTGCCTAACCAGTTTGGAGGTAAATCATAAATAGTTATAACTTTCAGTTGAGGGTACTGAACTTTAAGCTTCTCCAATACCGACCCAGTGTTATCTGTAGAGCGGTCATTCACTACGATTACCTCTAAATGAGGGTAATCTTGACTAATTAACTGTCTAACTGCCTGTTCAATGGATTCTTCTTCATTACAGGCTGGAATTATTACTGATACTGAAGGATAAATTGCTTCATCATACAAGCAATCAGTTACCTTGAAAACAGGTAACGTTTTCATATATCTAAACCATAGCACACTCATGCTTAGCCAGTAGAAGGCAGAAATTAAAGCTAATGCTAAAATAAGAATATTCATATTCTTCTCCTCTCCTTCGATTTAGACTCCCATTAGTCACTTTTTTATGTTCCTAGCGGTTTCAGATAACATTCTAAAAATAAAAGGCTAACGATATTGTCAGCCCCATGTCTTAATTATACTCCAAAAAGTAATAATTTGAAAATAATACCATGCACAATTACTCCGAAACTTTCCATTTCAAACTACGTTCCGAGGGCTTGCGACGTATTCAGCATTTACAATAGTTCGATATACCCTTCTGTTCCATGCACGCGAATTCGTTGCCCATCTTTGATCAGTTCGGTAGCATTTTCTACTCCGACAACCGCTGGTAAGCCATATTCACGTGCGATAACTGCTCCATGGGTCATCAGTCCACCAACTTCGGTGACTAGGCCTTTTATGGATACAAACAATGGTGTCCAGCTAGGGTCAGTAAAGGAGGTGACTAATATATCTCCATCTTCTAGATCAGCATCTTCCATGTTTAAGATGACCCGTGCTCGTCCCTCTATAACTCCGGAAGAAACAGGCAGACCTACCATTGCTTCGTCTGGGAGATTTTCTCGTTTGTACTTACCTCTAATGATTTCGCCATCAGACGTGATAACACGTGGCGGAGTTAGTTTTTCATATAATTTGTACTCGTCTTTTCGAAGGCTTATGATCTGGTAATCCAGTTTGTTTGTGCGTACGACTTCGCGAAGTTCTTCAAACGTGAGATAGTAAATATCTTCTTTTTCATGAATAACCGCCATTTGAACGAGTTGTTCGGCTTCTTTCAGTAAAGCCAGCTTATAAACAAAGTAGCGATTAACAATTCCGTATTTTGGATATTCACGATAACCGATGAAATTCCGGATTAGGTCAATCATTCGTTTTGTCTCTTTGGCTTTTTGTTCACCATCCGGTAATTGCTTCAATCGCTCTAATAACTCATGTTCTTTTTCCAAAGCAACACGTCGCCCTTGTTCAAATTTCCGATGGCTGGCATTTGGCTCATTGTTTTTGATGTTAGTGAGAATCATGGGGACGAGTGTCGTTGGTTTTTCGCTCCAACGAGTTTTCGTAATATCGATTTCTCCGGCACATCTCATTCCGTATTTGTTGAGAAAAGCATAGATAGCGTCTTGAGTAACACGCCCACCACCAAACTTAACTATTTTCTCCAAAAAGTTATCATCGTTTACATGCTGTAAATAATCAATGACTTCCGGATAAGGACGAATCACATCTGCGACATCCAATAAGTCCAGACCCATTTCCGAAGTAATATTGTTGGGTACCGATTGAGAAAGCGTGTCTGCTACGTTTTTTTCACCTAACCACTTATTCATAGTTTCATTGATCCAGACGCTAGCATCTATAGCGGCCATAAACACAGCTGAACTTTTTGGGTTAAATAAA
>JAJYAS010000595.1 GCA_021779415.1 Bacillota bacterium | reverse complement strand
CTTTGCCAATCTCAAGATTCGTTGTCCCCAAGTTCACATTAAAGGCAACAAGAGGGGGTCGAGCCCCAATAGCAATCGCTCCAGCCTTTCCCAACTTACTTGGCCCATAATCCGGAGTACGCTCAGGAGTTGCAATACTCTCCTTTAGCCCTTCATATTGTCCTCTACGTACTTCCGCCAAATTGCGCCGTTCAGGCCTAGATGCCGCCTTTTCATAGAGATAGACAGGAATCAATAATTCCCGGCCCACACGTTCCCCTAACGTTTTGGCTAGATCGACACATTCTTCCATCGTCATCCCTCGTACAGGGACAAAAGGGACAACATCCGTTGCCCCCATGCGCGGATGCTCCCCTTGATGTTGATCAAGGTCAATCTTTTCAGCCGCTTTAGAGATCAATTTCCAGGCAGCCTCGAGCACTTTTTCCGGCTCACCAATCATACTTATAACCGTCCGATTGTGATCCGCATTACTAGAATAATCAAGCAAAGTTACACCCGCCACTTGCCTCACTTCAGCGAGAATTTCCTCAACAACATCCAGCCTCCGACCCTCACTAATATTCGGAATACATTCTACGACTTTTACCACATACAACATCTCCCTAAAGCTTTGCTTCCTAGTATCTACATTAACCTTTCCAACACACTACCCTGGCTTTCTTCAAATAACCTGTTACCCTCTTCTCGTATTGCTTGACATTCCGCCAACAAATCCTCTTTCGTCTTGAGGGACTTTAATCCCAAAATATTTATTTGCACGTTATAGAGGGCGCCTTCTAAGCCAGACTTAAACATAAGCGCCGCGACTCCCATGTCACTTAAAGCATTTGGATTACCCTTAGCCAACAAGCCAGGCATTTCACGCAATCCAGCCAAACATTCTTTAGCTGTGCGCAGAGGAATCTCTGCTGCCTTAAGTGTAGCCGTTTCCAAAGTTTCCCGACGAAGGAATTTTTCTTCCTCGCTATTCTTAGGGAGACCCAAGGCCTCCATCACAAGCGTAAAACCTTGGGTGTCCTCTTCAACAAGAGCCAATAACCGTTCTTTCCTCGCCACCGCGACTTCCAGTAAAGACTTCATCTCATCTTGGACCGCCGAAAATTTTTCCCGTCCCAGAGTCAGACGACAAACCATTGCTACAAGAGCAGATCCTTGAACTCCAGCATAAGCCGCCACACTTCCGCCACCTGGTGCGGGGGAAGACGACGCCACCTCTTGGGCAAATTCATTTAAACTAAATTCATTAAGATTCAATCCACCTGCTCCCTTCATCTGCATCACCTTAATGCAAGTAAAGAACCGCCCCCACTTGCATTCAACTGCACAAACTGTATAGCTCCTCAGCTTTCACCTAGCAATTTATCAACCAACCTATCCACTAATTCTTCTTTCGGAATAAAGGGAACCGTAATATGTCCTGAGCCTTTGTAGCGTTCATTAAACTCAAGGCTTGTTTCAATTGAGTGCTCATTTCTGGCCCACGACCGTCGTGCCACTCCGCCCATGACGTCCCATAAAAGAGCTGATTTGATAACGTTATCCACTCGTTCGCTCCCATCCAGCACTAAACCAAAACCACCATTGATGGCTTTACCAATCCCCACGCCTCCACCATTGTGAAGGGATACAAGACTCATCCCCCTAGCGGCATCTCCAGCAAAACTTTGCACCGCCATATCAGCCATGACATTGCTCCCATCTTTAATGTTGGCTGTTTCTCTAAATGGAGAATCCGTTCCGCTCACATCATGATGATCCCGTCCCAACATGACCGGTCCAATCTCTCCAGTACGAATCATCTCATTAAATTTAAGCGCAATTCTAATCCTTCCCTCTGCATCCTGATAAAGAATCCTCGCTTGAGTACCAACGACGAGTTTGTTCTTCTCGGCATCCTGAATCCAAATATAGTTGTCCCGATCTTGACCCCTACGATTCGGATCAATACAAGACATCGCTGCCTCATCAGTTTTCCTCAAATCTTCCTTTTTGCCACTGAGACATACCCACCTAAAGGGCCCATACCCATAATCAAAAAGCTCCGGCCCCATAATATCTTCAACATAGGACGGGAAAATAAAGCCGTCTTTTTCATCCACACCGTTTTTGGATATCTCTTTCACCCCGGCATCATAAACCGCTTTCATAAACGAATTGCCATAGTCAAAGAAATAAGTCCCTCGTTCCACCAAAGTGCAGATCAATTCGTATTGGCGTCTTAAACTTTGATCGACCAAATCCTTAAATCTAATCCGATCCGCACCGAGCAGCCTCGTCCTCTCTTCAAAGGAAACCCCCTGCGGACAATAACCCCCTTCATAGGCAACATGGCAGGACGTTTGGTCGGAGAGTAAATCCACTTTTATGTTATGTTTGACGGCATACTCCAATAGATCCACGACATTACCTTGGTAAGCAATCGACATGGGCTCTTTCTTCTGTACATACTCGGCGGCAATACGGAAGACTTCGGCAAGATCTGAAGATACTCGACTAACCCAGCCCTGATCATAGCGGGTCTTAATTCTAGATTCATCAACTTCAGCGATAATCCCAACCCCTTGTGCTATTTCCACGGATTTTCCCTGAGCTCCACTCATCCCACCAAGGCCTGACGAGATAAATAAATGCCCTCGAATATCCCCATCATGCGGGATTCCTAACCTTAGTCTTCCGGCATTGAGTAAGGTGTTGAACGTGCCATGGACAATCCCCTGCGGTCCAATATACATCCATCCTCCTGCCGTCATCTGACCATAGTTAGCGACACCCATTTGCTCAGCAATTTCCCAATCCTTCTGATTATCAAACATACCCACCATTAACGCATTGGTAATAATCACCCTAGGTGCTTCCGGTCGAGAGGGAAATAACCCTACAGGATGGCCCGATTCCATCACCAAGGTTTGTTGATCTGTCATCACTTCCAGATATTTTTTGATCAAACGATACTGCAGCCAGTTTTGGCAGACACTTCCCGTTTCACCATAGGTTACAAGTTCATAGGGATAAAGGGCTACCTCAAAATCCAGGTTATTATCGATCATGACTTGAAAGGCCTTGCCTTCTGTGCAGTTTCCCTTATATTCATCGATGGGTTTCCCAGATAATCGTCCAGTCGGTCTGAAACGATAAGCATAAATTCTGCCTCTCGTCCTCAATTCCTCCAAAAATTCCGGGGCCAACGTTTCATGTAATTCTTCTGGAACATAGCGCAAGGCATTTTTTAAAGCAATTTTCGCTTGGGCTGGAGTTAAACTAAACCCTCTGTCTGGTGCTCTCCTGATTCCAGCTTTAAATTCTTGGATCTCTGGTAATTCAAGATCTAATTTAATGGTCATGGCTTGCGAGATTTCATAATTACTAATCATGGTCAGTCCCCCTCATAAAATAATAAAACTATACCTCTACTCTTACCTGCTATCCATCCGTTTCTTTAAAACTCTCTAGAAGATCGGA
>JAJYAS010000594.1 GCA_021779415.1 Bacillota bacterium | reverse complement strand
TTAGTCAAATCGTTGGTTATGGAGAGATCTTAAGAACCCATTATTCGAGTACTTTAATGTCAACATTAAAACGTATTTCAGATCCAAAACTACGCTTAGTCACGATTAGGGATCGAAACGAGGTATATGATGCGCTTAAAACTGTTTTTTCTTAAAACTAGGTTAACACTCCCAACCTGGATTGGTTAGCAGCTTAAGCTCAAGGGTGGTAATCTGTAGGAGGGAAGTAATGGACAATGAGCAGCGATCCTTAAGTACTATTGCGCAAGATATCGCACAAGTGGCCCGTAGCTTGGGACTTAAGTTTTGTCCTGTAAACTTTGAAATTGTGCCCGCTGAAGCACTATATACGTTTGGTGCCTATGGAATGCCAGTGCGTTTTACACATTGGAGTTTTGGTAAAGCTTTCTATCGCATGAAATTACAATATGATTTGAATTTGAGTCGGATTTATGAACTAGTGATTAATACAAATCCCGCTTATGCATTTTTATTAGAAGGAAATCGCTTGATTCAAAACAAACTAGTGATTGGGCATGTTTATGCCCATGTTGATTTTTTTAATAACAATCGTTATTTCCTGCGAACTCCTAAGGATATGGTTGAACGAATGGGTGCCCATGCCGAAAAAATTCGAGAATATGAAGTTCAATTTGGACGAGACCGAGTTGAAAAGACCTTAGATGCAGTTCTTGCTATTCAAGAACATGTGGATTATCGATCCCACATTAGTCCGAACACCCTCAAAAACGAAACTAAATCGAGAAATAAATGTCCCCAAGAAGAAGGTCAAAAGAAGCTCGGAAAGAAGAAATCCTCACCTTATGATGATCTATGGGGGGACCTGCAAGATAATTCCACAGAGTCATCGACTCTACAAGAGGTCGAAGATCTTTTACTCTATCTGCTTCGATTTGCACCTGGGCTCGAAGAATGGCAAAGAGATGTTATTAGTATTGTTCGTGAGGAGTCGTTATATTTTTATCCCCAAATTGAGACGAAGATTATTAATGAAGGATGGGCTACTTTTTGGCATGCGAGAATTATGCACGAACTTGATCTTAGCGATGCGGAGTCTCTCGATTTTGCCCTAATGCATAGTCAAGTCGTTCAGCCGTCACGCTTAGGGTTAAATCCATATTATCTAGGGGTAAAGATATGGGAGTATCTTGCCAGTGTAAAACCACTCGATTATTTATGGGATCTTCGTGAAACAGAAAACGACCTTTCGTTTATTCGCAATCATCTTACTCGGGAATTGGTAGAGGAGCTCCACCTTTTTAATTTCCGGAAAGTCGGAGCACATTGGCAGGTTACTGAAAATGAATGGCAGAAAGTACGAGACAATCTTGTACAGCAACTTGTAAATGGAGGTAATCCACGGATTATTGTTCTTGAAGGAGATTATGAGGGTAAGGGCGGGCTGTCTCTCAAACATCGTCACGAAGGAGTAGATCTTGATATTGTTTATCTGGAAAAAACTCTGGCACTTGTACAATTCCTTTGGGGGAAACCAGTCGTTCTTGAAACGGTGGTCGATCATAAAAACGTCCTTTATGAGTGCTCGAATGGACTAGTAAGCCGTCGACAAGCCACTAAAATTTTGGATAAAGAGGGCTTCCGTGAATAGTATAGTTAGTCTATTTAAGCAGATGCTAGAAAATAGCGTCTGCTTAAATAGTATTGAAGGAATTTCGGATAAGAAAGTAGAATCTAACTAATTGAGTCGACGTTAAGCCAAAAAGGACACTTGATCAATTTTAATTGAAGTAAACATTTAAAGACGTTTAAAACTAATTAGGGAAGCAGGCTGAGCATGCACGGGCTTGAACTTAATGTTACAGACATAATCTATCACTATCGTTATGTAGGCTTATTCATTTTGCTTACCTTTGGGATGGTAGGCATTCCTGTTCCCGATGAATTTCTAATGACCTTCAGTGGGTTTCAAACCTCATTAGGTCGGATGGGTTATGGAGAAACCCTTGTGATTGCTGCCCTCGGTAGTTTTTTAGGCATGAATTTTAGCTATTGGATCGGAAGGAGTTTAGGAATCCCATTCTTGCACAAGGTTGCTCCCTATCTTCACCTTAATGAAAGAAGGATCGCCCGAGCTGAACACTGGTTTCAACGGTATGGTGATCGGTTAATTGTCATAGGCTATTTTTTCCCAGGATTTCGTCATTTTACTGCCTATTTTTCCGGTATGAGTGAGCTCCATTATGGACGATATGCTACGTTAGCAGGGCTGGGGGCTTCTCTTTGGTCCTTTACATTTATTACACTTGGACGAATTCTAGGTGAGCATTGGCAAAAAATCACCTTTATCATGCATCGCTATTTGGTTCGGGGCGGAATTTTACTGGCTATTATAGTCTTTTTGATCTATATCTATAGCGTGAAGCGAGGTCGAGTAAGTAAAGGAAATGGAAATTTGGGAAAGTTTAAGCACAGTGGTATAATATATAAGAAAAAACTCAAGCATAAAGGAGGCCACTTAGGTGACTAATGAAATTTCGCCAGATCAAGAACTTAAGCAAAACCCAATTGTAACCATCGAAATGGAAAACGGTAACATCATTAAACTGGAACTATACCCTTCGATAGCTCCCGAAACTGTTCAAAATTTTGTGACCCTTGTTTCTCAAGGCTTTTATGATGGACTTATTTTCCACCGAGTTATCCCTGGCTTTATGATTCAAGGCGGGGACCCTGATGGGACAGGCATGGGTGGAAGTAAGCAAACCATCCGCGGCGAATTTTCTAGTAATGGTTTTAAGAATGATTTACGACATGACCGTGGAGTTATCTCTATGGCTCGTACTTCTGCTCCCAATTCAGCCAGTTCTCAATTCTTTATAGTTGTTAAGGCTTCGACCCATTTAGACGGACAGTATGCTTCCTTTGGAAAGGTGATCGAAGGGCTAGAGGAAGTTGATCGAATTGTCAGCGTTCAGAAGGATCGTGGGGATAAACCATTAGAAGATCAAAGAATGAAAAAAGTTACCCTTTAAAACATTATATGAACGATGAATTCCCCAAAAGTTATTTTATCATTGAGGAGGAGGGCTATGCCCTCTTCTTCTTTACAAATTGTAGTAAAATAGGTTGGTGTTAGGTTTGGAGGGGTATCATGTTAGATTTAATGCGTTTGTTTAGTCAAGTTGTAGAGGAACAAAGTTTTACGGTTGTTGCACGGAAATTAGGAATTAGTCAACCTGCAGTTTCGAATCAAATTCGAGCCTTTGAAGAAAAACTAGGGGTGAAATTAATCTATCGTAAAGGCAAGAGTTTCGCTTTAACCGCCGAGGGAGAAACTGTTTATCATCATACTTTACATATGCTCGATGAATGGTCGGTGTTAATGAGTGAAATTGGGGGAACAGAAAGACTCATGAATGGGAAAGTTCATATTGGGGCTTCTCACATCCCCGGCGAATACTTGCTTCCCGTGTATTTAGCCT
>JAJYAS010000593.1 GCA_021779415.1 Bacillota bacterium | reverse complement strand
TTCTTCCAGAGCAAATTGAACTTCCACCCCTTCAGAGCGACCAATCCAATTACGTTGCATGGTTTTTACCTTTTCAGGCCATCCCGGCAACTCATCCAAATCTTTAAGTAAAACATCCGCATAATCCGTGATCTTAAAAAACCACTGTTCTAAGTTTTTCTTTGTCACTAGGGTATCACAACGTTCACACGCACCATCCACGACTTGCTCATTGGCAAGTACCGTGCTACAGGACGGACACCAATTCACAGCAGCTTTTTTCTTATACACCAGACCATGTTTGTAAAACTCTAAAAACAGCCACTGCGTCCATTTATAGTATCCCGGGTGACAAGTCGCCATTTCCCGGTCCCAATCATAGGAAAGCCCCATTTCCTGCAACTGACGCCGCATGTTCGCAATGTTTTTCCAAGTCCAGTCTGCCGGAGGAGTTTGATGCTTAATCGCAGCATTTTCCGCGGGCAAGCCGAAGGAATCCCAGCCGATGGGGTGGAGCACATTATACCCGTTCATCCGTTTGAAGCGAGCAATGACGTCAGCAATAGAATAGTTACGCACATGCCCCATATGCAAATTTCCTGAAGGATACGGAAACATGGCCAGAGCGTAATATTTAGGCTTTGAGGAATTCTCCTCTGTCTTATAGGCTTTTTTCTCCGCCCAGTGTTTCTGCCACTTTGATTCGATCTCAGAAAATGAATATTTCTCTTGCATAAACCCTTCCCCCTTAAATTATAGAAACCCTCAATCCGTAACTTCTAGCACACATATGTACCCCAAAACTATTACTTAAGGCTATGTAGTCAAGGGAGAACCCCTAAAAACGATTACATCCTGATAGTACCAAAAATCCCCCCGTCCCAAAGGGACGAGAGGCTTGCTCTCTAGGGACTAATTCACAGTAGTCTCGAATGAGACGACTTCCGCATCTTTCCAGAGACGCTCAAGCTGATAAAATTCGCGCTGATCCGGGGTCATGACATGAACCACTAAATCCCCGCCGCAATCCATCAAAACCCATTTGGCCGCTGGTAATCCCTCAAGATGAAGCACAGAAACTCCGATTTCTGGTAGCTTTTCTTCCAAATGATCCGTTATTGCTTTAACCTGAGTGGTTGTATTCCCAGTCACAATCAAGCAATAATCTGAAACCTTCGAAATACTCCTCAAATCCAGAAGGGAAATATCCCCACCTTTTTTGTCTTCAACGAAACTAACCACTTTACTAAGCATTTTTTGATCAAGTTCCAAGATTTATCCTCCTTTGCAAATCCTCATAGGTCAATTCTGTTAATGGGTGTATAGGACGTTTGCTTTCTTTCAAATATATTAAAGTGTGTTTCACACACGCCAACATACCTTTTTCTAGATCATCATACAAGGATTGGCGCAACTTGTCCACTTTTGGAAAATCACGACTGGATTCCGTTAGATCCGCACTATAAATAAGCATTTCCAAATGGGACATACCCGGTCTCCCCAACGTATGATTCGCAATAGCCGCCAAGACGTCGGAATCGTCTACTTTAAAATAATGTTCTAACCAATAGGCTGCAAGACGTCCATGTAAAACATAAGGACTTTGTTCATCTTCAGGATAGTCAAGCAAATTCCAACGACGAGCTAGATCTAACTGATCCTTTAGAGGGAGTTCTTTGGCCAAATCATGGGCCAACCCAGCGCATCGTGCTTGGACTGGATTCAATCCATGATGTTTCGCCAAATTCACAGCATGATCGGCGACAAGCAAAGTATGATTAAATCGCTCCTCCGATAGAACGCGAGTCGCAAGATTCAGGACATCTTCCTCTCGTAATTCCACTTTTCCTCGCCCCCCCTTTATCTCTTTAACTTTCAATGTTATATTCTATCAATTATAAGCCTTAACTGCAAAGAAATATTTTAATTGACCTACTTGCGCCTTCTTCTAATGCACAAAGAGACCCCCCACAACCAGTCAGAGGGTCTCCGTCTCTCGTACAACAGTCTGCAAGTCTGTTACATTTGTTTCGGTTTGGCTTCATTGACTGTTAAAGGCCGTCCACCATAATCTTTGCCATTTAGCTCTTCAGCTAAACGTGCCGCGTCCTCTTCATCAACCTCGATAAAACCGAATCCCCTAGAACGGCCGGTTTCACGGTCGGTAATAATCCGACTGCTTTCCACATGTCCATAACTACCAAAAAATTCACCGAGTTCGTCCGCAGTCGTATTCCACGGGAGATTTCCAACATATAGTGTTGTTGTCATTATTAACTGTCACCTCTTGTCCTGAATTGATTCCTTGATCGTTTTTAGTATGGTCAAATCCAGACAGAGTATGCGAATCCTACCCATGATAATAATTTAACGCCATGAATTTCTTGATACTTAAATGACTTACACGTCCTGCGGTTCCGGGGCATAAAGCCCATGTTGTTGAATAAATAGGCGAACGGGCTCAGGCAAAAGATAACGAATGGGTTGCCCATGCTTAACCCTTGAGCGAATATCCGTTGAAGAAATCGCTAAGGCCGGAACCTCCAAATGATGAATCCTCCCCTGCGTTTCAGGGTGTTCTTGTTGGACCTTAAGAAGAAAATCACTCGCTTCAAACCCAGGACGGGCCGCACCAATAAATTGAGTCAGTGTTAAAATTTCCGTGGCCTCCCGCCAAGAGAAAATCTCACGCAGAGCATCCGTACCTGTAATGAAATAGAGCTCATGGTCCGGCCAAGCGCGACGCAAAATTCGCAACGTCTCCACAGTGTAAGACGGCCCTTTTCTCTCAATTTCTACCGCCGAACTATCAAACGCTAGATTATCCTGAATGGCGCGTTCAACCATCTCATAACGTAATTCTGCAGTTGAGATGTCTCTTCGATTCTTATGAGGCGGGGTCCCGGTCGGGATAAAGAGCACTTTACTTAGATTAAACTCTCCCCTCGCCATTTCCGCAGCAACCAGATGCCCATAATGAATCGGGTCAAACGTTCCGCCCATAATCCCTAACCGGGGTTTCTCCAGTGAAGCTCCCCTTTGAAAGTCTATCATATGAAGTGGTTCTCCTTATAGATAGAATATCTTCATCCTTTGAGTTACACGATCTTGGTCGTCCACTCCTCCAGATTCCACACATCCGTAACCCAGTCTTCGTAAAAGTCCGGTTCGTGCGAAACGACAATAACGGTCCCTTTGTACTCAGTAATTGCTTTCTTCAGCTCTGCCTTGGCCTCCACATCCAAATGATTCGTCGGCTCATCTAAGACCAACCAATTCACATCCTTCAGCATCAGCTTACAGAGCCGAACTTTAGCGTTCTCACCGCCGCTTAACACCATCATCTTACTCGAAATGTGTTCACTGGTGAGGCCACACCTCGCCAGAGCGGATCTCACTTCGGAATTCGAGAGTCCGGGGAATTCATCCCAGACTTCCTCTAATGCCGTCTTCCCATTCCCCCGACTGGATTCTTGCTCGAAATAACCGGGA
>JAJYAS010000592.1 GCA_021779415.1 Bacillota bacterium | reverse complement strand
GAATGTTGTGATCCAAGGGGATGATCTTAAGGATGCTAAGGGAGGACAAGGTCAAAATGGTGGCTACGTCGTTAATTTATCCTTCTCAACGACAGGTGCCCAAAAGTTTGCAGATTTAACGACTAAGCTTATCGGTCAAAGGCTTGGGGTTTATCTTGATGATAAACTCTTAACCAATCCAACAGTCAATACTCCAATTCTTAATGGTCAAGCGGAGATCACAGGGTATGGAACCTTAGAGGAAGCAGCAAACCACGCTGTTCTCATGCGTTCTGGTTCATTGCCCGTGAGTATGACGATTGCTGAAAAGCGTCAGGTGGGAGCTTCATTAGGGGTTGACTCTCTAAACAAAAGTATTTATGCAGGGGCCTACGGTCTGATCTTTATCTTCGGTTTTATGTTAGTTTTCTATCGGTTGCCAGGGGTTGTCGCGGATTTCTCATTGATTGTCTACTCCCTGATTGTTCTCTGGGTCTTCTGGATGTTTCGAGTAGTATTGACACTTCCGGGTATCGCAGGTTTTATTCTTTCAATTGGGATGGCCGTGGACTTTAATATTATTATTTATGAGCGTGTCAAAGAGGAAATACGAGCTGGGAAATCTTTGCGAGCTGGCGTGGAATCAGGGTTTAGCCGCGCATTTATCACGGTTATTGATGCTCATGTCACAACCCTCATTGCAGCAGTTACTCTTTATTATTTTGGGACTGGCTCTATCAAAGGATTTGCCTTAACGTTAGGGGTTGGGATTTTAGCCAGCTTGTTTACGGCAATTACCTTTACTCGACTTGTATTGCGTTGGACCGTCGGAATTAGCCCAAAAATGAACACAACATGGTTTGGCGTTAGGAGGGATGATGTATAATGAAAACTGGACATCCGGCGACTTACGATGAAGTGAAGAAAATACATCCACTTTACTTTAATATTGTCAAGAAACGGTATTGGTGGTTTGTCATCTCGTTAATCGTAGTAATTCCCGGGATCATCTCCCTTTTTATGCAGGGACTTAATTTAGGGATTGACTTCAAGGGCGGGACAATGCTCGATATGACGTTCAATAAGCAGGTTTCACAAGCTGCCATTACAGATACGATGAAATCAGTAGGACTTGAGGGGCCTGTGCAATTGTCTAATGGGGGGACCTCAGTGCTCATTCGAACAGAGGCGCTTGAAGAAGCGAAGCGCAATGAACTACTGGGTGCCTTACAATCTAAGGTTGGGGAGTACAATAAAGCCTCTCTGAAAGAGGACAAAGTTGGCCCGGCGATGGGACAAGAGCTGACTAGAAATGCCTTTTGGGCTTTACTCATTGCCATGGGTTTGATGATTGGCTATATTACGATTAGGTTTCAGTTTAGTTTTGCAATCTCTGGGATTATCGCTTTATTACACGATGTCTTAGTGGTTGTCGGGCTTTTCTCCTTGTTTCAATGGGAGGTCGATTCTACATTTGTAGCGGCTATCTTAACCGTTTTTGGATACTCAATCAACGATACCGTGATTATCTTTGACCGGATTCGAGAGAATGAGGGTAAGCTAAAACGGTTAGACAGTTATGAAGATATGGTGGATAAATCTGTATGGCAGACTATGCGCCGTTCGATCAACACGGTTATAACGGTTCTGATTGCCCTATTTTCGATCTTTATCTTGGGCGGAGAATCTACCAGATTGTTCTCCTTAGCTATGTTAATCGGGGTATTTAGTGGTGCTTACTCCTCGATTTTTATCGCCAGCCAAATCCTATTGGAAATTAAGATACGGACCAAGAAGTCACGTAAAGGTGGTAAAGCGGTTCGCGCTAGTTAATCACGAACAACCTGATGATTAAAGAGATCTCGAGAATTTTCTTGAGGTCTCTTTTTAGTAACGATTAAGGATAACCTCTGCAGAAATAGATTGAGGAAATGGATTAATATGTTAAAATAGTCTTGTAGTGTTTTAGATTAATGGTGCAAAGGGGTAAGCAACTAGACGATGGTAAACAAGATAGTAAGAATACTGATTGTTATTTTTCTTGTAATGGGAATTGATGGTTGTAAAGGCTTGGAAACTTCCTCGCAATCGTCTGTTGAAGCCTTGACCTCTACTGCCACAAGACAGGGATCAATCAATCAGACAGGTTCTGATCAAGAACCTAAGCCTGCTATTGACTCGGTATTAAAGGAATCTAGGGAACCATGGAATAAATTTTCAAACTCGCAAAACTTAAGTGATTTACCAGATCTTCCGGATTTACATATGCGACAACCAATCCCCATCTTGTATTACCATTCGGTTATGCTGGAGGCGGAAAACGAAGTGAGAATGCCACCAGACCAGTTTGAGGCTCAGATGAACTTTTTGCGTGATAATGGTTATCAAAGTATCACCTTAAATCAGTTATACCGAGCCTTTTATCAAGGTGCTAGCTTACCTCCCAAACCTTTTGTGATCACCTTTGATGATGGTTATCTCGATAATTATACGACTGCTTTCCCGATTTTGAGAAGGAATGGGTTCACGGCAACAGTCTTTATGGTCTCTAGTTATATAGGAGGAGAAAATTTTCTATCGTGGCCACAGCTAAAAGAACTCGTTGCTAATGGATGGGAGATTGAGGGACATACCGATACCCATCCATATTTATCAAAAATAGATGGAATATCCTTGTTGCACGAACTAAAAAGTTCTAAGGAACTTTTAGAACATCGACTTGGAAAGACAGTGGATTTTTTAGCCTATCCCAATGGAGACTTTGACTCGACTGTTTTGCAAGCAGTCAAGGATACTGGATATTTGATGGCTTTTACTACGGAACGGGGCTGGGCAAACCCCAATTCAGATGCATGGCAAATTCAACGTATTTACTGCTATGCTAACATGGGTCAAAATGAATTTTCTCGGCGCCTACAAAACTGGAACTATTAACTATTAATATTTAAATACCGCTTCTCTAAGAAGAGAACGGTATTTTTTTTTGATAGGACATGAAGAGAAACTGGAAAATGTTAACACTTGAACTTTGATTGACATATCTTACTGTGAGCCCAATAAAAACCCAGATTATGGAAAGAGGAGGTTGTTCGATATGGCTTTCGGGGCAGGCGTCGTTGATGGTGTAGATGGTGCTGCATGTGGATGTGGACCGAACTTTTTACCAGGAATTGCAGTTGTTGTAGTGATAATTCTCTTATTAATTGCCATGGGCATTGTATTTTAAGTCTATTAATCTAAGCAATAGGAAAATAAAGGAGGGTAAATCATGTACGGATATGGAGCTTCTCGTCCAGGATACGGCGTGGGTTGTTGCGCACCTGCACCTGTCGTTGCACCCGTCGGAGTTGGCGTAGGTGTTGGGATCATTGCTATTGCTATTTTGATCTTAATTGCTTTAGGAGTAATTTTCTAAACAATAAATTTTGAGGAGGTTAAAACTATGTTTGCAGGTGGAGCTGGAATTGGCGCTGGAATCGCAATCGTTGTCGTG
>JAJYAS010000591.1 GCA_021779415.1 Bacillota bacterium | reverse complement strand
CGTAGGGAGAACGGGTTGAAAAGTAGCTAATCCAATGGCCAATTGCTTGACGGCGATTAAATCCACTTTATAGAAGTAACGCATCAAGATTCCTGTCGTTGCAATACTCATAATCATAAACAGTGGGAAATAATCGGCGGGAAGAGAAATGTATTTAACTTGAGGAATAAAAATTCTTCTCAGGAACAAAAACGTAATCGCCACTAAAATAAAAATATCTGTTAGATAGAGTGCCGGTAACCCAATCTGCAACATACCGTCAAGGCTTTCCATTAATTGCACAAAGTATGGAACAGGGGACAAGAAAAATCTTAGATGTCTTAAAATAATTATTAGGAATGACCAATGAAAGAATAAACTACCTAACCAAAGCCATTTTGCAGAGCCGTAGGCGAGTTCAGGGCCATTCTTCCCTTCTCTTAGTTCAGTCTTAGTGTTACGAAATAGCGAGCGAAAAAAGAGGATTTCCATTGCCATTCTGACAATGACACCTAGAGCGCTTGTAGGGTTTTCAATCTTATTCTGTTTAATCCAAGGGAGGGATTTTTGTTGTCCAATGGTTGTCGGAATGCGAAACGGTACTGGTGATTGACCCCATTTGACCACTCGGTAGATAAATCCACCTACAAACATAGTTAAGGCTACATAAGGTATGATAATGCCAAACGCGTAATGTAAACTTGTTATATAGGCTCCCAAGGTGGCAACTATAATGAGTACAATGACTGAGATGAGAGAAAACAAGATTTTCACTCTACGACCTCCTTCCTTTAATTTTGATCTTTGTGTTCAAATTCCTGAACTGGGATTTCTGACATCAGATTCGCTTTTTTCAACAATGTAAATGTCATGCGTTTCAGCTCATCCGTCTTGAGCTCATAGATTTGTTCTCGGCATTTTACATATATGTCAAAGGCCAAAAGAGCTAGATCATCAATTTTAGATTCAAACCCTAATAAGGCACTTGAGATCTGGCCCTGCCTGATTTCCTTTTCCAGTTCCTCCCGAACTATTGTTTTAAGCATAAATATAAAGTTTAAAGCCTTAGCTGGGGTAAAATCTTGTATTGCTCTTACTCTGATAATATCCTCAAGCAACGGCAATCCTTCTGCAAAGGTGTCTCCTTCGATAAGGGTGCTTAAGATACTTTCTATCCCCTTGGAAAAGGTGTGCCCTATCGGGTTAGCAAACTGATCTCTCTGATTTTTCAAAAATCCGGAGGTATCCATAGGATACGTAGCTAGGATAGCATCAAACCACTTTTCTACAATGGCGGATTTTCTTTCTTTAAGGAGATCTCTAAAGAATAGTTCCATTTTGATCACTCCTTGTTTCATATTTCGATATTGTTCTTCGAGCAACAAAATTCAGTCGATGCTGAATGGACCAATTCCCCACCATTCAACATCGACCTTTAACCCTGAGAACGTTTTCACATAAAACAGCGTTCCAACACTCCTTTAACCACCTTTTATCAAGCGAAGGTTTATAATAGTATCCTTATAAATGCGTACTATCGAAAGAATAGATTTGTTCTTATTATCACTATCAGTCTAAGGAATTTTTCTTAGCTTGTAAAATTCTATTTTCTTATAGATCAATTAGATAATCGTATTGCTACTATAATAATTATTATAACAAGAGGAACTGAAAAACTCAGTCCCTCTTGCACTCTTGGTTATCCTAAAGCACGTGCGAGTATTTCATTGAGCCGATTCACCATTCCCCTTGGATCAAGGATAAGCCCCGCTGCAATTTGTGCGTTTTCAAAGATTTGTTCTGCAGCTATTTTTGCAAAGCCATCTCCAGTTTTGCGTGCTGTTTCCAAACGCTTAATCATAGGATGTGCTGCATTGATTTCTAAAACGCTCGGACCTACGTTATTAAGGTCTTTATTGACAAGTTGCATCATCCGTTGCATACTATTCGTCCCATATGGACTAAGAACTACGGCCGGACTGTCTACTAAGCGTTTTGATTCTCGTACATCAGTAACCTTGCTACCTAAAACTTCTTTAAGCCAACCGGTTAAGGCTAAGACGTCCTCTTCAGACATGGCTTGTTCATTTCTTGCATTCTGTTCAACATCGTTTAAATTCAAATCCGCTTCATCCGCTGAAATGAGACGTTTACCTTCAAATTCCCTGATCGCTCCAAAAATGTAATCGTCAATCGGCGCATAGGTATAGATTACTTCAAGCTCCTTGTCTCTGAAAATTTCTAAATATGGACCGGATTCGATAACCTCACGCGATGGGCCATTGACATAATAGATAGCCTCTTGCCCTTCTTTAATCCGACCAACGTAATCCCCTAACGATATAAGCTCACCTGGTTGAGTTTTTGACGACTCGAACTGCAGAAGTTTGACAAGTTCTTTTTGATGAGTATAGTCATTGGCAGCCCCTTCTTTGAGGTAAAGATTAAACTTCTCCCAGAATTCTTTATACTTCTCCGGCTCCGAGGTCGCTTGACTCTCCAGAAATTTCAGGAAACGAGTTGTTACTACTTTGTTGAGTTTACTGATTAAAGCACTGTCCTGCATTGTTTCCCTGGAAATATTAAGGGGAAGTTCCTCACTGTCCATTACCCCTCGTATAAAGCGCAACCACTCTGGTAAAACCGCTGGAGATTTTTCTTGGATAAGAACTTTTTTGCAGTAAAGATTTACCCCAGGTTCAGTTCGTCCGAAACCAAACTGTTCGAAGTTCTCCTTGGGAACAAATAATAACGTGTTAATATTTAGAGGAGCGTCCGACGAAAAATGCAAACGTAAAAGCGGTTCGTCATGAGCATTAGCTATAAATTTATAAAACTCATTGTACTCATCATCAGAAATCTCACTTTTATTCTTTGTCCAGAGGGCGTCAACTGTATTTACTTTCTTGCTATTAAGTAATATGGGGTAGGGCACGAAACTTGAATATTGCTTAATGACTCTTTGGACGGTTTCTTCCTTGGCAAAATCATAAGCATCTTCTTTTAAGTGAAGGACCAATCTTGTTCCTCTAACAACGTCTTCTCCTTCAGTAATCGTATAACTACCGACGCCGTCGGATTCCCAGACATAGCTACCCCCTTCTTGGTGATAGGAGCGTGTATAGATTGTCACCTTATCAGCTACCATAAACGCAGAGTAAAAACCCACTCCAAATTGTCCGATGAGATTCAGATCTTTTTGATCCCCTTTAGCTGACAAGTGCTTGATGAATTCCTTGGAGCCTGAATGGGCAATAGTCCCCAAATTGCCAACCAACTCATCTTTAGTCATCCCTATTCCAGTGTCAGTAATGGTTAAAGTGTGTGCATTGTCATCCGTATCAATTTGGATCTCCAAAGCTAAATCTTTATCCTTAACTTCTGGACCA
This sequence comes from Bacillota bacterium, assembly GCA_021779415.1. The sequence goes on along the minus strand of JAJYAS010000591.1, from coordinate 105 downwards.
GTCAGCTGCGTGTAGCGTAATTTTTCAATGGCATCTGCCGCATTAGAAATGAGTTCTCGTAAAAAAATCTCACGCTCGGTATAAAGAGAATGAATGACAATGTCC
>JAJYAS010000019.1 GCA_021779415.1 Bacillota bacterium | reverse complement strand
CCTGCTTCACATACCAAGGCAGTTTGATTCCCAATATCTTCGTATAAAAGGTCTTCTCGTCCATGCCTTATAGAATACTCAAACCACTATATCTTGTGTCGCCCCATGAAGAACCCGGATGCGCCATTTTTTGATGGCTCATTTTGTTGTATTTTCTTTATACTCGGTATTGATAAGAAACACTTGCCTTTATACTTTTTTATACTGGTGCATACCTACTAAGGGGAGCACAACTCGCCACGACAAATTATACTTTCTTTGCACTTTAGTCGCTAATCTTCATTATCGCCCATTATATTTTTTTTGCTCCCGGATATACGCCTACATTATACATTGATTATACTGGCAAGTCCTATAAGTTCATAGCTCCATACTAAGTCGACAGATAGGTCGGAAAGAGAAGATACAGATTGCCCGGCGCAACCAAGGGTTTACTACAATACCGCGCCCTATGCCACAGATACTTCAAATAATGGATCACCTGGCCGGCAAGGGGAAACCTGTTTCCCAGGCTTATTTAAGCCTATGGTGTCGTGTTTTTGATGCATCATTTATCGAAATCAAGAATGAAAGAGAGGTCGCATCGGAAGGTGGGTTTTCGGGCGAGAGACAAGTTACAACCTGGCATACCAGAATGAAGCTTCTTGCTGAATTAGGTTTTATTGAGGTAAAACCGGGGACAGCTGGAAAATACCAGTACGTGCTTATTCTCAACCCATATACCGTTATACAAAAACTAAGGAAGGCAAAGAAAATACCTGATGATTTATATATCGCCCTTTTTTCTCGGGCCCAGGAAGTTGGTGCGGCTAATGGACTAAAGTAGCCTTTTGGTAGAGGTTATTACATAGCGCAGGAAAGAGATTGCAGGTTTTACTGTTCCCATTTCATTTATGGATGAAAGTCCATGATTTTTTGGTGGGCGAGCCGGGAAGCGGCTATCTGCTTATAGAGGGTGACAATTCAGACGAGACGCCAGAGGATCTGGGCTCAGTAATCGACAATGAATTTTGAGGAGGAATCATGCCGCATGACAAGATGACGAAGTGCGAGAAGAAAACGCTGTTCAAACAGGGAGAGGAGAAGGTGTGGAAATGGAAAGAAGTGCCCGTGTCGTCACTGACGACTGGTGGGAGTGTAGGCGATATCCGATGCTTGCACTGCCATGGCCCGGTGCGCGTCCATAAACAGAAGGTGGACCACGACCCTGTGGATCATGTGGAACACCGTTCCCGTGTAGACTCGGAGAATTGCATGGGCGGAATTTACTTCAAGGGAACCCACAGGATGTCGCTGGACCCAGTTCAGTGACACTACCTATTTCTCACTCGGGCTCTTCGGAAGATGCCTTCTCACATAAAGTAGACGAGCGGTACAAGCAAATTTTTTCTTAGATGCTATAGTATAGTATGGCGGTATGAGGGTCTGGTAGATACATGGCAGCTCGAGGAGGTGATGTCATGTTTGTAAGCGAGAAGGCTCTGGTGAATTGCTTTTTACAACAAGCACGAGACGATTCTTCTCCGTGGGGGCAAATCAAGGTAAGATTGGAATTTTTTTACAGCCGAGGACGGACAGATGTTGTAGCAGTTTCTGAAGACGGCAAGGTTTTAGCCTTTGAGGCAAAACTGACAAAGTGGCGAGTGGCACTACGTCAGGCTTATCGCAATAAATGTTTTGCCGACCGCTCCTATGTCGTACTTCCGGAGTCTTCGGGTATTAGCGCTTCTCGTTTTGAAGCAGAGTTTGCGCGACTTGGAGTTGGGTTGTGCTTCGTTTCTGAAAATGATCTTATGATTGTGCATGATGCGCCAAACAGTACTCCCCTTCAGCCTTGGTTACGCGAGAGGGCAGTTTCATTCGCTTGTGCTATGGAAGATTAATTATGTATTACCTCGAGCCAGTAGCCAAAGAAATATCTAAGATGAAGAACTACACCTTCGTCGAGCCGAAAGGGAAAGGTACTTTTAAAGAAACTTTTCGTGTTAAGAATACAAGTGGACTTGATGAGGCTCTCAAAGTTTTTAAAGAGGGTCGCAGTTCCCGTGACAGATTAGATCGGGAAATAGAAGCCATGCAGCGTTGCTCTCATCCTAATGTTGTAAGATTAATCGAACTTTCAAGATTCGACTTCAAGGGCAAAGGGTATACATATATGATTGAGGAGTACCTGCCCGGGGGCACCTTGACGGAGGAACTGAAAAAGGGACCCGCAGGATATGATTATACCCACGATCTCGGGACAATTCTTATTGATGCTATCGGGCATATAGCATCACATGATTTGGTACACCGCGATATTAAGCCGGATAATATTCTTTTCAGAGAAGATAAGGCCACACCAGTTATAGTAGACTTTGGTGTCGTGCGGGATCTGTCAGATTATTCTCTTACTCCCACTTGGGCTATGGCCGGGCCAGGAACTCCTTACTTTGCAGCTCCCGAACAGTTGAACAATGAAAAAGACCTGATTGATTGGAGGACAGATCAGTTTTCCCTCGGAGTTGTCCTCTCTATTTGCTTGTTAGGTATGCACCCCTATGCACACTTTCATGACAGTTCGGACGACATAGTAAACAGAGTTGCTCGCCGAGATCCGCCAGAAAGTAGTGTTTGTAAGGAAATCAAAGAAAAAGGATTGCTACCAATCGCAATAATGATTTCCCCGTGGCCTGCTGACAGATATCGGACTCCCGAGCATTTGAGTCGAGCATGGCGTGAAAGAACATCAGGAGGTGAAAAATAGTGGCCGTTTATCACCAGATGGGACATGATACAAAAAACCTCCTCTACATCGAAGAACTATCAAAGTTTTCTGGGGCCATCTTAAGTCCCGTAAATGAAGCAGAAGATAGTGTAGTGAGCCAAATAAACTTGCTCAATGAACAGCGGGGATTTAACACGATCTTTGATCCGCAATTATATTATCCTCGAAGTGAGCGTGGTCACTTGAGAGAATGGAGTTACTTTCCAACAGAAGTCGATACTGCCGATTTATCCTCAGAGTCCTGGTGGCAGGAAGTTACTGGAAAATTGGCTGAAGTGTGCGCCAGAATAAACCCAAAGGGAGCCTGTTCTCCTGCGTTCACTCCTGTAGTTTTTCAAAATGAATATTACTCAATGATGGTTAGGCTTTCAGATTTTTTCTCTAGAAGTCTAGAAGGCACTGGAACGAGCCCAATACAAACAGTAATTGCTGGATTGTCAGATTTGTCCGTCCCCCGAAGAGCACTAGAAATTGCATCAATTATCTCGCGAACCAAAGCAGATTACGTTTATTTGGTGTTTGTTGGAACAACGGAACCACGCCGGGAATTATCCAATCCCGAAGAGTTGAAGGGTGCTATGAGACTTATTTCTACGTTAGAGAAGAACGACCTAAATGTGATAGTTGGCTTCAGTTCTTCAGACTTTGTTTTATGGAAGGCAGCTGGGGCATCCGTATGCGCTACCGGGAAATATTTTAATCTTCGCAGATATACGAATTCCCGGTTTGCAGAACCGTCGGAAGGAGGCCAACAATTACCTTATTGGTTTGAGGAGTCACTCCTCGGCTTTCTTCGAGAATCAGATGTGATACGTGTCCGAGATCAAAGGGCATTAAGTGAGGCTAGCCTCTCGAATCCTTTCGGTTTGCAGATTTTGGAAATTCTCGACTCGGCTGAAGGACAGGCATGGCTTGCACTGAGCTGGCGTCATTATATGTATGCTTTTGCTGATCTCGAGGAACGTATTTCAAATGGATCAATAGATATAGGCAGTCTCCTAGGCCAAGCTGAGAGACGATGGCTCACACTCGAAGACGCATCTGTTCTTATGGAGGAGCCACGTAATAATGGTCAGTGGATAAGAGCATGGCGGCGCGCATTGGTCGAATATAACAAAACATAGATTCTCTCCATACTCCTCTTTTATAAAGATGCTAATTCCGCGGGATTTCGCGGACGTTGTTTACTACTACGCTGGTTCCTTCTTCTTGTTAAAGCCTTTTATCATTTTCATTTATTTAACCACCGCGGTGCCATTGGTGCCCGGATTGCGCAGAAGATTGCCTTTATTTCTCCGTCGTGCTTTCTCTTATTGCATGCTGACCAAAAGTTTCTCATCATAACCCATAGCATTCTCAAGAGCAACATTCGCGTCGACTCATGTAAGTATCTACATCATCGTATGTTGGGGCGGGGTCAGGCTTGGGATTGTGGTATTTGATAAGCAATACCACTTGTACTCTTCAGTATCTAATGGGCATGATCGAAGGTGAGGTCTTCTGTGAGGAAGTCAGTCCGCGATATGAAGCAGAATAATGCTTATTCGAAACATCGATTTTCTATCGGTTACCACCCCTGAGATAAAAATCTTTTCCTGTTTGTTGAATCAAGAACTCTTGCACAGGTTTCCCACGGGACTTTTTCGACTTTGCTATATTTCACTTCAAAAGGATGTTGCTTGGGTACTGAATTGATAACCTGTTTTGCCTTTTCAATATCGCCAAAGGCCACGTCTATCCAGACATCTTCTAACACATCGGGAATTTGTCCAAAAAGAGTATGGATATTTTCGAGTCGTTCTGACAGAAGCTGATGAACCCGATCCTCGACCGAGTCCTTATAACGCATATTATATATTTCTACCGTATCCCTGATCTGGCCAATACGCTGAATCCGTCCTTTTCTCTGTTCAAGTCTGGTGGGGTTCCAGGGAAGGTCAAGGTTAATAAGAGTTCCAAGCCTCTGAAGATTAAGCCCTTCGCTAGCAGCATCGGTGCCAAGCAATAGCCTGAGTTCACCTTTACGAACCATCAACTTTAAAGTGTCTCTCTCTGCGTTCGAGAATAACCCATTTTTTATGAACCCAGACTTTTGCCCTCCCGCATAAATACCAACGGTTTCATCGGGTAGTTCTGCAGAGATTTGTTCCCCCAACCAGATTATTGAATCATAGTACTGAGAAAATATTATGCAGCCTTTTTCCAGCCAGCGTTTCTCAAGAAGGTAGGTAAGTACCCTTGCCAATTTGGGATCTTTGTCCTGATTCGCCTCCAATGCATCTATAAATGCCTTTAACTTGGCTCGTTCCGTTGGCGTCATGGTTTTCATTTCATCATTAATTTGACCGTCTTCCTCTTCTTCATCCATCTCGGGGATATCCTGCCAAGTCCCAAGCATTTTTTCAGCAGTGATTTTACCGGCGACAATGGTGCTGCCTACACGTCTTAAAAGCAGAGTTTTTAAAAATCCGCCACCTTTAACCCTGGAAGATAGAAGCTGACAAAACTCCTCAGCAATCTTATAGGCATCCTTCAAATAAGGGGGCAGCAAAATGGCATCCTTATCAGTTTCACCATGAAGCTCAGCCTTAATGGGCTTAAGAAATGGCTCGTTCGTTTCAGGATCTAATGTTTTTTCAAGGTAATCCCTTGTACGTCTTACTATATGGCGGATAAACGGGTTATGTAACTGGGCAAAGTGGCCTGCAATTCTTCTTATTCGAGTCTTATCAGGACTTGAAAGGGTATCCCACACACCTCCTGGCAAAACTACGACTTCATCCGAAAGCTTAAGAGATCTTCTTAACAGAAAAAAGTCCCGATCTTCTGACGCAGGGGGAAGCGGATTTCTGATCCAGGCCCACGCCTCCAGATCATCATTAGGCATGTCTCTGTTACCCATGATCAGGCTAAGCGCTTCTCCGGCCTTTCTCCAGTTGCTGAAATCGTTGCCAAGGACAGATTCACTTCCCGCACTCATTGCGCTCAGAAGATCCCATGCCTCAACTGGATAGAGCTGTACTGGAGTGGCCGTTGCCAAGATCAGGCTTTTTGTGCGCTGCGAGATCGCATACAAAAAGTTCAGGAGATTGTTTGCATCAGGCTTCTCACCCTCGCGGTCCGGGCCGAGGTTTTTTCGCCTTGCCCGATGAGATTCATCAACTATTACGCACTCATATTGCATGCTTTGCAGAAACTCCGCAACTCCGGATTTACTGTTGATGATAAGCCCCTGTGACAATATACCAATCCGTCGGGGGCATCTCTTAATATCCTCAGTGCCAGAAGAGGGATAAGCAAGTCCGTTCTCATCGATCCACTGCTTTCCATTCCATACAGCAGATGGGATATCAAGAAGGGTCTTCAATTCATCCTGCCACTGCCAAAGCAGTGTTTTGGGGACGATGATTAGAACAGGCCTATCGCCCTGAAGCGCCATTAGCTGAGCCGCCATAGCAAGCTGCAGGGTTTTCCCGAGTCCCACTCCGTCAGCAAGAACAAATCTCGCGCCATAAGGGCTATTGTGGGCATCGAAGGCAAGCTTAATAAAATATTTTTGATGCTCTGCCAGTCCGACCTCCTTGCGATAGATAGGAGACTCGATAACAGTCGAAGCCGAATCAGGATCCTCACGCCAATCATCAACACTGGCTATAACCTGTCTGCGTATGAGCCGATCGAGATCATCTATTACAAATTCGGCCAGAGTAATAGCATAATGACTTTCCCATAAAGCATTGAATTCATCTTCGACCCATTTAACTGCATCCGATGAATCATCTTCCCAAAGGAGTTCATAATTGAGTTTCCATGCGCTGATTGTTTCGTTTACGCTGCCAAGAAAAGCGCTTTTCTGTCCATTTGCAAGCGTAATTACGCCGGCTTTGCCATGAATAAGTCCGAACTTCTCCGAAGGCAAGACCTTTACAGCCAATTTCCCCGATCGTAGAAATTCATAGAGCCGCCTAAACCGATCTTTTGCTATCTCGGGATATTTCTCCGGCTCTGACGCGCACCATTCCTGGCGGATTGCCATTTGAGCTGCTTTTGCGGTCTGAACGTCCGCCATTTCGAGCTGAGAATTGCATACAAGTCTGACGGGACCTTCCATCGACTCTATTGCTTCTCCGGCCACTTCAAGGATGGAAGAACTGAAATATCCAGCGATTCTGTCGTATTTTTTAGCTCCTTTAAGCCTGTCGGTAAGAAAAGATTGGTCTATTTTCTGACGAAGCGATGAGAAGCGTTTAATCACTAAAGAATTTCCTTTTATATATGATCATTCTGAACGGCACCGCCAAGCAGACCGGCCGCCTCAGCGTCCTTTTTCCAATGGTCAATTTTATATCCCATTGTTGAAAGGTAGCGAAGTATCTCAATGATATTTGTCCTCTGGTTCCAGTAGTCTTTTACTTCATTTTTGAGCCAATTCTTGCCCTGTTGCACTTCCTCTGTCTTTACCACCTCTCTGATGGCAAATAATGCGTTGCGAACAAGCGATGACCCAAAGCCCGCGCTCCCGAGCTCCTTAGTTGAGAATTCAGTCGCGGTCTTTATTCGTGTCTGATTAGCCTTTCCGCTTTCAAGAAGTGGCTTATATTCTTTTATGCCAAATCCCCTTGCAAGCTCCTGATACACGCCTGTACGGAACTCTCCATGGCTCTCTATCTCAAGTCCTTTGAGGTAAAGCCTTTCTTCCGGAGCCAAAGTCTTCCAGATAAAAGTATCAAAGCCTTTTGGCACAAGGTAGTCACAGGCTGCTTTTACGGCGTTTGCAATAACATGCTCGATAGGAGATACCTCTCCTCTTTTGCGAGGCTTGGCCAGTTCATAGGCAACATCAATCTCTTCAATCTTTTTGTATTGCGTAAGTACCCGTAGAGCAGCGGCATAGGCCGCAAGCTGATAGTCAGCATCGCCGAAATTAGGGTCTTCATCGTCTTCAAGGGCCAGCATGGATTTAAGTTGTGTCTCGACTTCTGTCTCGATCTGTGAATAAATCTCATCAAGGAAGGCGGTTTCTTCCGAGGTTTGTTTGCGCAGGACAAGCAGCACTGTTCCCTGGACATAATTTCCCTCTTTAAGGGCTGAATCTGTCTCAGTAGCAATACACCAGGCTGCGGTAACCCTTAATCCGGAGGCCCAGAGGATCAAAGCTAAGTCTGCCCATACGCTCGCGTCCTGATGGGTAAACATTACAACCTGCATGCCATCGTCCGGCATATGAGCCACAAGATTACGATAGCAGTCAACCATGCTTTTACGGAAGTTTTCATCGGACCCTACAACAGCAAGGGCTCTCTTGCTATCTGCATACCAGCCGGGAAAGAGTGTGAGAATATGTTTTTCGTACCACGCAAGAAAAAATTCTGTTAGTTCATGATAATTGATAGCGTCTGCATAAGGTGGGTCAGTTATCCATACATCAACATTATTGCTTATCAATCTTGCATCTTTTGGCGCCGTTTCACTTTGTGCTGATAATATGGTTTCAGGAAAATTAATAAAATAAACCCCAGAAAGCAAACTAAGCCCTTTTCCTGCATAATTGAAAAAAGCATTAAGAGCTTGATTATAGAAGGTTTGAGCAATTGACTCACGCGCAGCTCCGACTCCCCACTGACAAAGCCTACTGTCCCAATTTGCGCATCTCCCAACACCAAGGACTGATGCAACTTTTCCGAATAATGAGCAATCTAGTGAGAATGTCTTCTGTAATAAAAGACCATGAGTCAATAGTTGGCGTGGTGTAAACAAATGATGCCAGTGAGTCCAGCCGCGAGTTCTGATAGGTTCATCTGTTTTCGTCCCTGGCTCGATCTTTCTGCCTGGTATGTAGCCTTTCTCCTGCCATTCTGTAAAGTGTTCTTTCAGCAGATCAATCACTTCCAGTTCTCTCTTTAGGTCATTTGCATCGGGCGCCCTAAAATGCCTTCTGGTATGTGGATTCCCTTTATCATCAAAATATGTTTCGACCCATCTGATACAATAAAGCCGCTCCTGAAATACATCGTCTGGCCGGGGTATGAAATCACTATTTTCCCACATTCTTAGACCATAATCGCCTCCGCGATCGCCCCGGAGCATAGAAATGGGAGTTTTTTGAAGGCAATCGCTATTTGGACATACCAGATATGAATCACTCAGCGTCGAGTTAATTTTGGCATCTTCTATTTCATCTTTAGAGACATCTGATTTCACGTCAATATTAAATCGTCTATTCTTCATGTCGGCCTTTAAGACAGCAATACATCGAGATGTCGGCCCTATAAGAAACGTGGACAGCAACGGTACTTTCCACCCACATTCTGGACAAACAGCTTCATTGCAATACAGGTAGGCATCAGCACGCCAGCCCTTTTCATTGTGTTCAATACCCCAGTCAATAATTTGTTTATCAACGAAACCATAGATTTTATTCTGGTCTTCCTGCACTTGAGCTGCAACTTCAGAGCCTCCGCCCACGATATTCAGCGAGGCCCAGGTTAATAAAGTTCCAACTGGATTAAGGTCTGATCCGTAAGCCTCACAGCCTATCCTGGCAGCCTCGAAGGGGATGCTTCCACCACCACAAAAAGCATCACCCACTAGCGGAATGTGACCAAAGCGTTTAATGCCGAGCTCTTGAATTAGTTCAGCAATGGTATGCGCATTTGTTCCCAAGTAGGCGTTGATCTCAGACCATGCCTTTTCGGTTGGCCCATCTATCTGTTCCGGCCTCTCACAATAAACAAGTTTATCATCATAGGACATACGCATAAAGATTGCTTTTTGTATAATTTCTCTCTGATCGGCCTTAATATCTTTCTTGTACTTTGGTTTTTTTTCTGAGGATTCTGGATCGAACCATTCTTTCCGTTCTCGTGGAGTCGCTCTAATATATATGTCTTTAAGAGAGATTGGACTGGTTTTGCGGCACCATAAACCATCATTGTCCATTGTCAGGACTTTGAGAAATATCTCACGGTCTTTTCTGGGATCATCAGTTGCTGGCATCAGGAGTCCAATAATTGAAGATCTGACTAGAACAAGTGGCTTTCGTCCCCACCACTTACCAAGGCCAGTAAGGGTCTGACTTTGAACAGCTTTTCTTTCTTTATAGCTTTCTTTTGAAAGTTTTGAAATTGGAAATTGCGTTTCGATAAAGGCTTTATGGCTCATCAGCTCTAATCCAGCAGGCTCGGCACCGAGCCGTTATCTTTTTTTTTGACAGGATTTCTTTTTTTCCCTTTTGCAGGCTTGCTGATTGGCATGTCTCGCTTAAGTTCAGTATCCTTAAAGAGCTCGATGCGATGAGCGGGGGTATAATCCGAAATCGGGTTTTCGGTAAGCGCGTATCTCACCGCTTTTCTCCAACCTTTGTTTCTTCCTTGAACTGCATGGCCAGTTGCAGCATTGGTCATAGTATAGAGCCACCAACGCTCCTCAGGCCTCAACCCCTGCCAGTTTCTTATAGCAACCGGAATCAGAGCAGGATCTGAATCCTCGATAGCCCATGCAAGAAGAGCAAGTTCTTTACCGAAAAGGCGGGAAAGGGGGGTTTTACCTGTCTGCCACTTTCCTGCTGCTAGTCCAGCTCTTTTAAGCCTCTCATTAAATTCTATTTTTAATGGTTCAGCTATCTCATTCCATTTTGACCTGTCCAGGATGACTCTAAGGTTGCAGTCTTCTTTTCCGAGAGCGAAGTTCAGTGCCATTTTAGCTTCCGTGTCTTCCGTTGAAAAATGCTCACTGATGAAAACCTTATCAGTTGCACTTGCAGAAATCGTGACAAGAAAATGATGTTCAGATTCTGAAGATAAAAAGCCAAACCCCTCTGATTTCGATTCCGCTACCATTATTGTGACACCTCATCAGGTTTCAGTTCTGTCTGCACCTCTGCGACCCAGTCCAAAAGACTTTGCCCTGTCGGAAATTTCAGAGCCGATGTTTCAATCTGCACCTGACCTTCATCTAAAAGGCTACGGAGATATTCGAGGACTTTATCCATTTGATCGGAACTGATTAAGACTTTTTCGTCTACGGCTAATTCAATCCAGCTCTTACCTGAAATAGTGACACGAGGCCCCGGCATGTTAACAGAATATTTCTTCATTAGGCGGAGCAGTTCATATGATTCTTTTGTTGTTTTAGGTTCATGCCTTCTTTTCCAGAGCGCAGGTTTCTCAGGGTCAATGACAATTCCACCCTCCTCTTCCCAGTTAATCTCAAACTTATAGACTTCAGAGGATATTTTATTCTTCTGCCCATATGCCAGCACAAAAACAGTGCCTTTAGGCACCACAAATGGGCCGTCGTATGTGCCGCCCGCATTCTTAGGATCAGAGCCATCAGTGGTATATTTGATAATAGCTTTTGGGGCAGACTCAAGTCTGACCATTTTTTCTGGACCGTTTTGGTATTCCTGCCATTTTAGCGTTATACGGTTGCGCCATGTTTCAGCGCTGCTAGTTTCATGTTCCCCTGTGGAATCAACACATAAGAAAGAGACCTCAAGCTCGTCTGTCTCAAAATTCCTTGTGTCACTTACCTTAAGAGACCCTGCAGTTGCGACTCCGCCTATTTCATAATGGATGTTATCTCCATTTACAGGGGTAAGTTTAAGCCATACTCTTCCAGAGCTGTCATCGCGACGGATTTCCTGAATGCGCACTTCTGTCTTTGGCTTTGGAAACGGCGGCTTTTCGACAAAACCACCTTCTTCTCGCCATTGATCCTGAAATACCAGATTAGCCTTCAGCGAATCAAGCGCATCAACTCTATGCCATGGCCATTTAATATTCATTGCAGCCCTCTTCTTTACTTCGGTCCACGGCATCACTTTTTGTGTAAATAATCTTTCTTCACATTTTTTTCTGAAGGAATCACTAGCTATATCTTCCGTGAATTTTTGTTTGCCCTTTAAAGTCTCTCTGATTTGTTTTTCTCCATTATAATTGTTGTCAGTGAAGTTCATAAGAAAATCAGCGGTTTTAAGAGCATCCATATTAGGGAAGATAAGTGTCGTAAACGTCTCTCTTCCTGCACTAAGCAGCCTGGTGCATATCTTGTCATACATATCGACTGCAGCTAGGCGCTGAGGATCATTGGCAGCGATGCCTTCAGTGTCCATCTCAAGAAGTATGGTAGAAATAGCCTTAGTCTCAGCTGATATTTCGATCAGGGCTTCAAGCGTGCCTCGCTGCCCGGAAAGGAAGAGCACACGATTTTTGTATTCAATGCTATCATAAAACTTTTGTAGATCAGGGTTAAGCGCGCCGCTCTGTGTGGGTTCATAAATAATCAGACAGACTTTCTCTGGCTTAATCTCTATCTCATCAACAGGAGGCAGGGCAAGGACTTCCTGATAGCAATCTTTGAGTGAAGGGCTAAACATTTCGAGTAATCTGACCTTAAGCTCTTTAAGAGACGATTCCCGGTTCAGGCTTTCAGCTATTGTTTTTAACTTTGCCACGAGATTCTGAACTTTGGTAAAGAATAGTTTGCCCTCACGGTTTGAGTGGAGATACCAGGCTTTTGTCGTCAAGTTGGACAGAATTTCATTAAGGCCAGAAACATCTCTTCCGGGAGCACACATATAAGAGACTATTTCGGAGAGCGAGAGGCCAAGTATCGCATTTGGAACATTGGCAAGAGAAGCTACCAGAAGCAACTTAGAGGCATCGGACGCATAGGTATTGCCAAGGTTAGTATCCATATTCTCTGCCACTGCCTGACCATTGGAGGCGATATCATGGCTGATCGCGTTTTCGAGAGTCGGGTTTATCTGTGTTATCTCGGATAATGTTTCCCTGTCATTCAAATCCAGATCAGCGGCAGATATCAAATACCGTTTGTCGGCTTTGAGAAACGATGGATTGTAAAGCCTTGAAACTATAACCCTCATGAGCCTGATGAGACCTCTTGTCTGCTGGAACCCTGGATTTTCTCTAAATCGGGCATAAAGATCACGTATGGACGGATGGAAAGGATATGACTCCATAATTTGCTGGGCAAATTTTTCAGGCGATGCCGTTGTTATATCCATCTGTTTGGCATCCTTAACCGCCTTTGCATATCCCTGTGCAACTTCCTTTATTTCTTTATCATCCGCAATATCTTCAAAAAGTCGCTTTCGTAAGATATGATAGAGCTCGTCTGTGTTCATACCTACCGGCTCAAGGCTAAGGGCACTCCTTCCAAGTTCAGCTTCCAGGTTTTGTAGAGCCCGCATAATCATGCTACTGCCCTGCTGATACGTAGCCCTGAGATCTGATATGACAACGCAGACATTGGAGAGTTCATCTTTTCCCACAGCCACAAGCAAGTTAGACAGCGCAGTTGTTGTTACTTCAGAAAGGTCGGAATTGCCAATGGTTTTTGATTTTGCATACTCGAAGTAAGGAGGTAGTTCGTCTAGCAAGATAAGGAGTGGCTCGCCTTTCAAGAGATTAATCCAAGCTGTTTGGCCAGGAGCTGATAGTGGGGAATAGTAGTCTTTAAAAACTTCTTTTTTACCTAACTGATCGGCTACAGCTCCCCAAACTCCCAATGGAGCATCACTTTCCCTGCCTGAGAAGGCGACAACGCGGACAGGCCCTAGGCTCTTTGACTCATAAAGAGAACCCATGACCTTCTTGCGAAGCGTCGGATTTTTTGCTAGGAGACCGAGCACCAATAAGTTATGGGTCTTACCACCTCCCATTGCCTGAGTAAGTTTAAAAACGCCCTGAGTGGACTTTGCTTCGAACCTGCGGAATGATTCTTTCAGTAAGGTCTTCATTCCGTCAGTCATATAATTCTCTTCAAAAAATTCTTCTGCGTTTATTCTATTTTCGACAAGATCGGAGAGATCTAAGACAATATCTCTCTTGGAAGGATCAAAAACACTTGGGCGAGGCTTACAGAGTTGCTTTAAGGTTTTCATTTAGCTTCCCCCCTAAGCATAATTTCTTTATCAAAATCAGTGTCATAACACATTCCCGATATCACTCTCTGCCTTAAAATTACAATTTCTTGAAAGCAACCTTTTCTATTGAGATATTGAGTAATCCCTCGATCCTTAATAGCAGACACATTTTATACCAAAGCGATACAATTTTTCAGCTGGCATATGGACCTAGCACTGGTCGAGGCTTATTGAAAGTCACATTTGTCGCAATGCAGCAATCTGCGTAGGGTCACATGTGACGATTTCCGCTCGAAGAGCTAAACCGCTCCGCGGTTAGATAAGGAATCCGCCACAGAGTTGACAATCCTGTTCAATCCGGTGTTAAATGGTTCCAGAAGAATGATAATTTACAAAGTAAACCGATTGACAACCCATATATAATGCATACCGCGTAGCGGCGTTGTTCTTCATACTTCAATCTGCAATTGCACCAATACCGAGAATATCTTTCCTTTTTCGCTTTACCGCAACAGCAGATTGAAGCTTAACCGTAACCAGCAGAATAATCAGGATGCTCTGAAGTTTCGAGTGACGGGGAAGGGTTTGAACCCCTTCCAGGCGCTTCACGAAATTTTCAGGGCTATGCGCCGCAAATCCAGTAATATCAACCCTTCACGAGAAATCTTGGGCCGGTTTTGGGCCAATTGGCCCAAAACGGTAAGAAAAAATGACTTTCGGCATGGTCAGCAAAAGCTTGCCTGGGGCCGCTTTATAAGGTATAATCTCTGTAGAATGGCTTAAAATCTAAATAAAAAGGGCCTGCATCTCTGCAGACCCTTGATTTTATTTGGTGGCGGGGAGAGGATTTGAACCTCTGACCTTCGGGTTATGAGCCCGACGAGCTACCGGACTGCTCCACCCCGCG
>JAJYAS010000590.1 GCA_021779415.1 Bacillota bacterium | reverse complement strand
CCCTCATAATTCTTTTATAAGAGGAAGGGGGACAAGTCCTTTGTTACGGGAAGATTTTTATCAACGTCAAAAAAAACAGTTTAAAATTTGGTCGCTTAAAGAGTGGATGCGTGGATTTATATTAGGGTTTGCCAGCCTCTTGGTTATTTTAGGTTTAGCTTATGCTATACGCAGCGGAAGTTCTCTTCAATTGGTTCGTTTTCTAAATCAACAAGCATTTCCTTTCGAAGCAATTTTATTGGAAGGGGCACCGGGTTATTCTCAACCTGAGCGCGCTCGTTTAGATTTGGCTAGGCATCAAGGAATGGCGGTCAGTATGTTTTTATTAACGGGTGTCAATATCTCAGATCCGCGTACCTTTTTTTTGGGTTATTTTTCGCATCCGCCGGAAGGGCCTGTTTGGTTGGGGTGGGCCTATAATCCCAATGATCCAGAGTTTGAAGGCCCTATTCTTGAGCCCATCGAATCTCAAATACCCGCTGGGAATGAACTTCAAGGGACGTTGATTCCAAGGGCAGCAGACGTAAAAGTGGGGATTTATAATACGCATAATAGTGAAAGTTATGCAGGAAATGGAGGTCCGGAACGACAGCAAGGAGAAAATGGAGATGTGGTAACGGTGGGTGAAACTTTAAAGAAAGCCCTTGAACGGAATGGAATCGCAACCATCCATTCGACACAGATCCATGATGCTGTCGATTTTATGAAAGCGTATGGGGAGTCTGTGAAAACGGCTACTCAAATGACGAAAGATTATCTCGCTATGAAGGTTTTAATAGATGTTCATCGGGATGGGCTTCCTCCCGGGTTTTCTAAGTCAACGGTTAAAGTGAACGGTCATGAGATCAGTCGGGTTATGATGGTTATTGGCAAGAAAAACCCACACTGGCAGAAAAATGAAGCGTTAGCCAAAGAACTTATAGCTTTGGGGGAAAAGAAGTATCCCGGACTTTTTATACACAATATTACTTATGCAGCGGATGCCCGGTATAACCAGCATCTTTCTGACGGCGGGTTGTTATTGGAGTTTGGGAGTCAATTGAATACGTTAGATGAAGCTAATGGGGCCGCTGAGGCTGTAGCAGAGGTGTTAGCAGATTATTTTAAAAAGCTTTAGTTTGATGCACGAAGAGCCAAGAGACTCCCCCCCTTTTACCGCCACACAAAAAATGCTATAATTCGGGTTGGTAGATTAGGACGATGGGGAGAAGAGGTTTACTCGATATGTCATCAACCAACCGAACACTTTTAAAGGCCGCTGGTTTTTTAATGGCTGCTCAAATGATTTCACGAGTTTTAGGCTTTTTACGGGAAACATTGATGGCGGGTTTTTATGGACAGAGCGGTGTTACGGATGCTTATAATACGGCGTTTATCCTTCCGGATTTATTATATTGGTTGTTAGTAGGCGGAGTTTTAAGTGCCGCCTTTATTCCTGTCTTTTCCGAGTATATTGCCAAAGGAAATGAAGATGAGGGTTGGCGGGTTGCTAGCTCTGTTGTAAATTTAATCTTACTTACCCTTGGAGTGTTCGTCTTAGTGGGGCTTTTTCTAACTCCCGTGTTTATTCGTCTGGTGGTTCCAGGGTTTGAGCCTAAAAGCATGGTCCTTGCTACCCACTTAACACGAATTCTTTTGCTACAGCCTTTGTTTATGGCGTTAAGCGGTTTGACGATGGGGATTTTAAATTCTTACAAGATTTTTTGGCCCTCAGCAGTTGGAACAGTGCTTTATAATGCGTGTATTATCTTTTTTGGAACGATTTTAGCGAACCCGGCGAAGCCCGAAAGTATTTCAGGCTTTGCTGTTGGGGTTGTGGTCGGGGCAATTGTCAATTTTGCTGTTCAAATCCCTGCTTTAAGGAAAGTAGGGATACGCTATTATCCGGTCATTGACTGGCATCATCCAGGAGTTCGCTTGATCGGGGCTTTAGCTGTGCCTATTATCCTCAGTTATTCTCTAAACCAGATTCAGGTGGTGGTCAATAATAACTTTGGGTCTTTGCTGTTTCCGGGAAGTATTTCTGCTGTCTGGTGGTCTTATCGTCTTTTCCAGTTACCGGTGGGGATCTTCGCTTTGGCTATTGCGGTGGCTACTTTTCCAACGATGACGGAACTAGCGGCTTTGAAACGGTGGGATGATTTTCGGCTGACCCTCTCCAATGCCATTCGTATGGTTATATTTATAACTGTACCGATTTCTGTGGGGATGATCGTTTTGCGCTTTCCATTAATTCGTGTTTTATTTGAGCATGGTCATTTTACGGCGTCTGATACGTTAACGATGGCGATTCCGTTGTTTTATTTTTCGCTTGGGATATCCTCCCAAGCGGTGATTCAGATTCTGCCGCGGGCTTTTTATGCCATTAAGGATACTTGGACACCTGTTATATTAGGAATTATTGCGATGGCTATAAACGTTTTAGCTATGTATTTATTGATAGGTCCGCTAGCTCATGGAGGGTTAGCGTTTGCCACAACGATTGCTGCTTTTGTGAATATGCTGCTTTTGTTTTACCTACTGCGCAAGAAGTTAGGAAAAATAGATGGTCGGGCTATGTTTGGGACTAGTCTAAAATCCCTAATAGCGTCGCTTCTTATGGCGATAGTGATCTGGGTATGGATGGAGTGGCTAACCTCTTTGATGGGCGTTCGTACAATAGCTTCATTAATAGTATTAGTCACTGGAACGGCCCTCGGAGGAATTGTCTTTGCAGTGATGGCAAAGCTTTTGAAAATGAAAGAGTTTGAGCAGGTGATGGGTTTGGTGCGACGGAAGATTGGGGCGCGTTAAGTCGCCATTCGGTCCCTGAAAGAATACAGTATTCCGAGCAATAAGGGATATCTTATATAGTGACAAACGGCAAATTATCAGGTACTATAATAATATCACTTAGCAATAAACATTCGGCAACGAAGCCGTCAAGATGTCTTTAAGATATCTGGCGGCTTTTTTCATGTCCTAGTCTAGAGGTATAAGTGCAATAAGGCTGTTTTCTTTATTGCACTGGAAGGAGGGTAAACCTTGAAAGGTCCAATAACGGAAAAAGTTAAACCCTCCTTAGAACGGTCAGCTTTACTACTAGCGATGACTGAGACAAGAGAGGAAGAGGATAAGCTCAAAAGGTCTCTAATGGATTCGTTTAACCTCCGGTGCGGTGTAACGGAGCTCGGAGGAACGGTAGCGAATCTTCAACACACCGGCAAACTAACCAATTCAGTGATGGCAACTGCGTTTAACACGGGTGTGATTCCTAAAGAAGATCGGAAGATTCATGCGTTGATCCATGCGACTTTGGAAGCTAGCAACAGTATTTTTATTCATACCAATAGCAATGCCAGTTTTGCTCTTAAAATTGGGTTAACGACGGACTCAGAATGGATTGCGGTCGCAATATTTGGTCGTTCTTCTCTTCATCCACTTTTGGAGCATGCTCGTGTGGGGTTGGGAGTTATGCATCTTTGATTAAAGTATGATAAGAGAAGC
>JAJYAS010000018.1 GCA_021779415.1 Bacillota bacterium | reverse complement strand
ATTCATCACAAGTTTGATATCTTCCGGTTTAATTCCTAACGGACGCAAAGCCTCATGAGCAGTCGCTAAGGTTCCCATATCCGCGCCTTGGCCATGATCTTCCCAAGACGTATAAATTGTAACGCCCTTTTCAGTTAGCTTCGCATTGACCGCAGAACTATCCGCTCCGTCTAGACCTGACCCATAGACTCCGATGGACATTCCAACTCCGCGTTTCTTGTTAGCAGCTGATGCTGGCTGTTTAGCCCATTCTTGCGCTTTCGTGTAAGCAGGTTTAAGTTTATCCATGATATCAACCATGCAGTAAACATCGGGTTCACAGCCGGTAGGCGTGGTGTCACCCGGTCTGTAGACGTTTTTATAACGCAGTTCGAACGGGTCCATGCCCAGTTTTTCTGCGAGTTCGTCCATCAAAACTTCGGACGAGAAGGTACTTTGAGGAGATCCGTACCCTCGGAAAGCAGAACCCCAAGCATGATTTGTACATACGGTTCGTCCAGCACCGCGAATGTTGGGGATGTTGTAACCACAGCCAATGAATTGGGTGCCCCGCATGGTGAGCAAGTCGCCGAATTCGGAATACGGACCATGATCGACAGTCCAATCCGATTCCATGGCGGTTAATTTACCCTCTTTAGTAGCGCCCATTTTGAGATTAATAAAGAAAGGCGAGCGTTTCCCTGTATAAGTCGTTTGTTGATAATAGTCAAATTCGAGATAAACGGGTTTACCTGTAGCCACAGCCGCAACCCCTAATAAAGCTTCGATCGTTGGACTGAACTTATAGCCAAAAGTTCCTCCAGTGGGGTTTTGTACTAAGATAAGTTTGTCCGAATCAATGCCTATCCCTGCTGCAATCATAGCCTGATGGAGATGTATGGCAATACTCTTGGAATGAATGATCAATTTGCCCTCTTCATCATAGAAAGCAAAACCCACGTCTGGCTCAATGGGTAGATGGGGTTGACGTCCCACATAAAAATCGTCTTCAACAACGACATCCGCGGCTTCCATTAGAGGCGCAGTTTCTTCACCCTTAACCACCTTGGTTTCAAAATAAACGTTCGGGGTTCCGGGATGAATTTCAATAGCGTCGTCAGCCATGGCGGCTGGAGCGCTCATATATTCAGGGAGTAATTCAAGTTCCACCTTGACTTTGTCGACTGCAGCCTGAGCATGCGCAGCCGTATCGGCTGCCACAATGGCGATGGCATCCCCAAATTGGAACACTTTTTTCTCACAAAGGATCGGACGGTCCCATCCATCCCCTTTGTTTGTCGGGAAGGTGATTAAACCCGTGATTTGGTTTTTGCCGACAACATCTTTATGCGTTATTATTTTATAGACACCTGGCATTTTTTCAGCCTCAGATGTGTCGATTGAAAGAATATTGGCATGAGAAACCTTGGCCTGAACCAGTTTGAGTTGCAGAGTTCCGCAAGGCATTTTGAGGCCTGCATCAGCACCGAAGTCCCAGGTGCCGGTAACCTTAGCCAAGGCGGACGGACGAATGTATTCTGTGCCCCAGATTCGACCATCGGCAGGTAATTTTAAAAATAACTCTTCTGTGGTAACCTCGCCCCGAATTAACCGAGCAGCTTCCATGACAGAGTCAACTAGAGGTTTATACCCCGTGCAGCGGCATGCATTTCTGTGTTTTTGGAACCAATCCCGAACTTCTTCTCTTGTAGGATTTACATTTTCTTCTAATAGTTGTTTGGCTGAAACAATGAAGCCAGGACTACAGAAACCGCATTGAGCCGCTCCATGGATCATCCAAGCGAGCTGCAAGGGATGCAAGTGTTCTTTGGTGCCTACTCCTTCGATTGTCGTGATTTCGGCATCATCTGCAACCCGTTTCATTTTGGTAACACAGGAGCGGATGACTTTTCCATCCATAATGACTGAACAGGCACCGCATTGAGCTTTTCCACATCCAATTTTAGTTCCAGTCATGTGCAGTTGTCCCCGCAACACATTGGCGAGGGTGACTTCCCCATCAACAAGTAATGTCTGGGGGACACCGTTAATGACTACATTTTTTTTGATCAATTTTGTTCTCTCCTTTTTAGTTAGATCCATCCTGCGAGAAGTTTCTGCTAAGTGTACCCTGCCTAAGGTAACCAGTTATTTCGTGTTAAATTTCTTAACTGTCCCTACTTTGTTGAGCTAAGTATCGATCACCAGTAAAGCAATTCCCCCACCCATCCGTCGAATGAACAACTGACAAATTTATCCTCCCATTCTTTTTAAGCTTGCCAGTAATGGCTTTGCCTTAGTTTGGTTTTCTTTGATTGGCTTTGCTTTACTTGGCTCGAAGTATAATATATGCAATACTTATGCCAACAATTCGAATAGTGGTAATTGTCACTGTTTGTGTCTATTTTCACTTAAGAAATTATCCCTTTTATAAAATATTTTGTCAAAATTTTCTTATAAATTTTAAATCTTAACATTCTAAATGAATTCGTACCTTGACCTCGTGTTAAGAATACGGTACCATGCAAGAGGAACAGATTGTTTCCCCTCAGTCTGTCTATGAACCTCTGACAGTTTCACTCCCACGCCAAGGTGTGTACAAAAATGAACACGCCTTCCTTGATGTATTGGAGGCTATCGCTATGGAAAAAATTAAAGTGCAGGATTCTGTTGGCGCCATTCTAATCCATGACATGACGCAAATTATCCCCGGTGTGGTCAAAGGTCCCCGTTTTCGCAAAGGGCACATCGTACAAGAAGAAGATATTCCTGTTCTTCTGAGCATGGGAAAAGAACATATTTTCGTCTGGGATCAAACACCTGGCCTGATTCATGAAAATGAAGCGGCAGAGCGCCTCGCCCAAGCAGTGGCTGGTTCAGGACTAATCCTTGACGATCCCAAAGAAGGAAAGGTGACACTCACAGCAGCCCATGACGGCCTTCTTTATGCCTCAGAAGACGGCATTTTGGCCTTGAATACGTTAGAATACATCATTCTTGCCACGCTTCACAATCATCGCCCCGTGAAAAAAGGAGATAAAGTCGCGGGCACTCGTATCGTTCCCCTGATGATTGACGAAAAAGTGATCCTCGAGGCGGAGCAAATTG
Organism: Bacillota bacterium; assembly: GCA_021779415.1. The sequence goes on along the minus strand of JAJYAS010000018.1, from coordinate 11,519 downwards.
TGCGCACGTTTTCAAATCCCATTCTAGAAGTGCGGCCTCTAAGGCCCTTCAAGGTTGGAATCGTTACAACAGGAAGTGAAGTCTTTCATGGACGGATCCAAGATAAATTCGGTCCGGTACTGCGCGCTAAAGTTGAAAGCTGGGGATCAGTTGTTCTAGCGCAGACGTTTGCCAGCGATGATGTTTCTCTGATTCAAAGTTGCATTCGAGAGCAACTAAATCAGGGGGCAGACATGATCTTGGTCAGTGGAGGCATGTCCGTTGATCCCGATGATGTTACCCCCACTGCCATTAAAGAAATGGGAGCTGAACTCATCACTTACGGTGCCCCAGTTTTACCGGGAGCCATGTTTTTGCTGGCCTACATCGGAGATGTTCCCATTATGGGGTTGCCTGGCTGCGTTATGTATTCTAAGACAACCGCCTTTGATTTATTCGCTCCACGCCTACTCACGGGAGAACGGCTCACTCGCCAAGATATCGTCAAACTGGGGCACGGCGGTCTCTGCCTAGAATGCCCTGTCTGTACCTACCCAAATTGTTCGTTCGGCAAGTAAATCCATTGCCATCCATCAAATTAATGCAAAAAGCACCCTCCCAGTAATTGGGTAGGTGCTTTTTACATTAAGCTTAGCTTGTCGATTCCTTGAGATCATAAAAGAAGTGCTCCTACTCGTAAAATACCCCCGTCTCTCTGACATCATACCCGCCAAGCGCCAGAACATCCTCCTGAAATTCTTTACTCTGAATAACGGAAATCATGGCTTGCATGCGAGGTTCCTCTAGATATTCTCGTGGAATCGCTAAATCATAGCGTTCTTCCCCGACCAGTACGTAATCCAGCCCAAGTGCTTCCGCGGCACTTTGAATGCCCAGTCCGACATCAGCTGATCCCGAGGCGATCGCCACTGCAACCGCTAAATGCGTAAATTCCTCCCGCTCATACCCCAGAATTTGTTCTTTGCTTAGGCCTTGTTTTTGGAGCAAATAATCGAAAAGCACCCGAGTCCCAGATCCACCTTGACGATTTACGAACCGAATACCCGGTTGAGCTAAATCCTCGAGGGTCTTTAGGTTGAGTGGGTTTCCTTTCGGCACAATTAAAACTTGCGTCCGATAAACTAAATTCATCAACGCAATCTCTCTTCCCGGCAGGAAACGTTGCAAATAGGAGTGATTGTACTCCCCTGTATCGGGATCGAGTAAGTGAATTCCGGCAAAATGTGCTTCCCTCTTGCGCAGCGACAGAATCCCAGCGAGACTCCCGACATGGGCTGAGGCAATACCCCCTTGCCCACCCCTTGCTTTCATATGGCTACTTAAAACATCCAACGTCAGATCATGGGACCCAATACACACGAGAGTTTCTTCTAACTCAGAAACAGGTCTCAGAAGCTCAACAGGTACCGATTCTCCCTCGTGAAACCCTTCCTGCAAGCGAGGAACTCGAAGCATCCCATCCGCTCTCACCAGACTCATCGTCACCCCAGCCCCTCGATTTAAAGGAGCCGCAACCCAACGTTCTCCAACTTTCCCCACTTTAACCCGTACAAACTCTTCACTTCCTAACGAAGAAAAGACTTTCTTGCTTATTACAGCCTCCAGCGTATTGGCTGAGTCTTTACTCAAGCCTTGCAATTTCTTGACCCAAGGTTCTAGGAACAAATGCGCTGTCAGATAAGTAGACACCGGATAGCCCGGTATGCCAAACGTTGGCTTTCCTTGCACTTCTCCTAAGGCTACCGGTTTGCCCGGCTTAATGGCTACTCCATGCAGATAAAGTGTCCCATGCTTTCCAATCATATGGGACGTATAATCATCCCGTCCTTGAGAGGACCCTGCAATAATGACCAAAATATCCTGAGACTCGGCCATCTTCAGAATAGCGTCTTCTAATCTCTCCGGTTGATCCGGGGTTATCGGCCATATTGTGGCGGATCCCCCCCATTCCTCCACTAAGGAAGCAAGGACTGTGGAGTTACTATCCACAATATCCCCCACTTGAAGGGACGCCTCCGGTGGTCGGATTTCATCTCCGGTCGGCAAAATCCCCACACGCGGCTTACAGCGAACCTCAACCTCCAAAACCCCTGCCGCTAATAGTGCTCCTTGGTCTTGGGGGCGAATGCGATGATGAATCGGAAGGAGCACTTCCCCTTCTACAATATCTTCGCCTACCGGACGAACATGATTCCAGGGCACGACAGGAGCCTGCAGCAAAATTCCCTGCTCTCCGAGTTCCAAGACTTCTTCCAACATGACGACGGCGTCCATTCCCTCAGGGACTGGATCCCCAGTATCCACCTGAATGGCCTGTACCCCCAGCTCTAACCACCGTGGCTCTCGCTCTGAAATCCCAAAGGTATCCTTAGCCCGAATGGCATATCCGTCCATCGCTGAAGCGGCAAAATGGGGTGAACTTCGGCGAGCACGAACAATCGTCCCTGTAATTCTATGAAGGGACGAACGCACATCCACACCCTCATTTTTCGGAAGACAGCGTTCAGCAAGCTTTTCCATCATTAAGGCCAGGCCCTCTTGCCAAGCCTTATTTTCCAGATAAATTTGGCGTTCCACGTTTCTTTGCCTCCTATTCTAACAATAATCTATCTTAACGCAAAAGCCGAAAACAGACTTTTTTCCCAGCTTCTAGGCCCTCAGTGTCTAACTCAATGTGAACTAGAGCATCCGCCAAGACCATCGTCCGAATTAAGCCCGATTTTCCACGGATCGGTTCAACTTGCCAATCGTCTCCCTCAGGAACCACTCGCACGCGCACAAATTCCTCCCGACCACTACCCGAATATAGATTCTGAGTTAACGTCCCCTTCGGCAGAGGATTAGCTTGCGAATGTAAAACCGAAGCATCTAACCAAGGGCGCACTATTGTGTCAAAAACGACCATCGCTGAGGCAGGATGTCCGGGAAGTCCAAAAATCAATTTCCCATTCACGACCCCACCAATCGTAGGCTTGCCCGGTCGAAGTGCTAAACCATGAAACAGAAGTCCAGGCTCTCCAAGTTCGTCAATAAGCTGAGCGGACAGATCACGTGCCCCCACGGAACTCCCTCCGGAGAGCAAAACGATATCATTTTCCTCGAGCATGGTTGTAAGTACTGAACGGAGTTCTTCCAGATTATCTTTCACAATCCCATAATGACGAGCATTGGCACCACACGCCAGTGCCTGCCCGAGCAAGGTATAGCCATTGATATCTCTTGACTGGCCGGGTAACGGTTCTTGCTCTGGAGAAATAATTTCATCCCCTGTGGAAAGAATCCCGACTCGAAAGCGAGGCAATACGGGAACGTGGATTAGCCCTTGGGAAGCTAAGAGTCCCATCTCTTGGGCGCGAATTCGTGTGTATTTCGGAAGAATAACTTCTCCTTCGATTAAGTCTTCCCCAATGTCTATAAGATTCTCGCCTGGCGCAACAGCCTTCGTTACACCATAGAGTTCCTCGCCAAAGTGTTCAAGATGTTCGACCATCACGACAGCATCAGCACCCTCGGGAAGCATTCCACCCGTAGGCATCAGGATTCCGGTACCCTGCCCCAATAGTTCCGTCGGAGCCTCACCCATTCGCACTTCCCCATGACACTGCACCAACGCTGGCATACTTTCACTGGCCCCAAACGTGTCTGCAGCCCGAACGGCCATTCCATCCATTGTGGATTTGCGAAAATGAGGTAAAGCGCAGGTCGCTGGAATGTCCTGGGTAACAATACGTCCCAAAGAATCGGCCAAAGGGACCTCCTCGACACACTGATAATGTGGGAGTACATAGGGTTTTAAGGTATCGATTGCCTCTGTCAACGTTTTGACTTTGAATAATTCACTACTACTTCCCATATCCACGACACCTTTCGTGATCTTTTAGTATCGGTCGCATTGTATATGCAGTTTTCTGTAGCTTACTGAATCTCAAACCGATCAAATTCCATGGTTAACAAATCCACCTGTAACCAAGCATGGCGCAAGGAAGGCTGACGTCCAACCAGTAATTTTACAGTTTCCACCACACTTAAACTTGCCAAGACAGCAGGAGTAAACGCAGGATTTCCCCAGGCACTCTCAACGCCCTGTTCCCCGCGCCCAAATAAACGGAAAACGCTGCAATCGCCCGGCAAACTTACGCCTATTTGCCCAAACCAGCCTGCGATACTAGCAAAAACTAGCGGTAACCCCTTTTGATGACAGACCCGTTCCAGAACGACTCGTGTGGGCAACGAATCAAGAGCGTCACACACTAAGTCGACATCCCTAAACAATTCAGGACCCTTTTCTTCTTCAAACCAGTCTCTAATCACATCAACTTGTACCTCTGAATTCGCAATTTTCAGTCTATCTCGGGCGGCTTCCACTTTCCATTTCCCTATATTAAGCTCTGTCGCCATAATCTGACGGTTAAGATTGCTTACTTCCAAACGGTCGCCGTCAATAAGCACCAACCGGCCAACCCCAATCCGGGCGAGTTCTTCCGCTATATACCCCCCAAGCCCCCCACACCCCACGATAGCCACGCAGGATGCGGATAGTTTGAGCTGATCCTCATCCGACAGGGTTTTCCTATTCCGAGCATAACGACCTTCTAATTTCATTTAACCCCCTCCCACAGGTGGAAAGAGTGCTAGGGTATCTCCGTCTTTCAAGGCCTGCTGTTCCTTCACATTTCGCCCATTAACAAGGCAAATGGCTACTTCCTCTGGTTTAATGTTCAGCGGTTGGAGGACATCCAGAACTCGACTGGCTTCTGGAAGATCCCACTCCTCAACCTTAAAGCGGCCATCCCGAAACGTCGCGAACAATTTTACAGTCACACGCACACAGGTTCCTCCTTTCAAAATGAGACACTCTATTATACCATATAATTCAAGTGGGGGACCCCCTAAAAGGTCCCCCTCAACTTGGTTAATTGACTAACATCGCGCCTCACCTGCGACCTAGATTCCAAGGTTTTTAAGGCTTTCAGGCGTTGGTACGCCAGACGCATCCCAGCCGCGTTCAGTATAGTACTGAGGTAGAAGTTCTGGTAATCTGTGGACACTTCCTTTTGAAGGTCCATCAGGAATCGCTACTTTTAATAAACGCTCAGGAAGTGTGTCATCCGCTGTGGTCATACCAGTCCGTAAATTTTGTAGACGTTCAATGTTCCAAATCCGTTCTCCGCATGCTAAGAGTTCGGCATCTGTATAATTGAAACCAGTGACTGCGTTGACAATCGCCGTATAATCAGAAAGACCCAACGCGAAGGAAGTGAACAAGCACAATCCAATAGAGTCAATAACAGCTGTAAGATCTTGGAATATCTTGACCCACGTTGCTTTTCCCTCCAGGGTGTCCTTATCAAGTTTTTCAGGAAGGCCCAAGATTTCTGGAGAAACCATATACCCACGAACGTGACAACCCCCCCGGTTACTCGTCGCATATTGAAGGCCGTGACCTTGTATGCCCCGAGGGTCATAAGCTGGAATCTCAAGTTTCTTAACCGTCATGGATAATTCTGGGTGACCATACCCTTCAGCGAAGTTAAACGAACCCTGAGCCATTTTGGCTCCAAGCCCTTCAGCGTAAGCTATTTTCCGGACCCATTCGACCATTCCTTTAGCATTGCCGAACTCAAGGGGCGTCCCATCAAGTTCCTCTGACTTCACATATCCGCGCTGAGCAAGTTCCATACCCGCTGCAATAGTACAACCGACCGAAATAGAGTCCATTCCTAATTTGTTGCATAAGTCATTGGCTACATGAATCGCATCATAATCATGAATTCCACAGTCTGAACCAAAACACCATACTGCTTCATACTCAGGACCAGCGCCTTCGCCACCTTCCCATTTATTATGGCGACCACAAGCGATTGGACAACGATAGCAAGGATCTTTTTTGAGCAAGTGGTTGGCGCTCATGGTTTCTCCGCTTATGAGATCCGCATCAGGATCATAGGATTCTTGGAAGTTATTGACCGGATATATTCCGCTTTCATTAATAATGTTAACAAGCACAGCAGTACCATATGCTCCGAGTCCTTGACCGGTTACACCATTTTCCCTGATTTTCCCTAAAGCCGCACTCAAGACATTTTTCATTTCGTCTGGATTTGCATTCTCGACTTTTCCGGTTCCACGAACGATAATCGCTTTAACGTTCTTTGATCCCATGACAGCACCTACTCCACTGCGCCCTGCCGCGCGGAAGAGGTCATTCATGATCGACGCCATGAGAGAAAGGTTTTCACCGGCAGGCCCAATCGTTAGTACTTTCGCTTTGTCATCCCCAAATTCCAGCTTTAAAGCCTCTGTTGTGGCATAAACATCCTTACCCCAAACATTGGCGGCATCTTTAATTTCCACCTTGTCGTCATTAATGGCAATATACACGGGCTTAGCTGCCTTGCCTTCCAAAATAACCATATCATAACCAGCAAACTTAAGCTGTGCTCCCCAATATCCCCCAGAATTCGAAGAAGTGATAACTCCATTTAGCGGGGATTTCGTCACAACCATGAACCGGCCGGACGTAGGAGCGTTCGTACCAGTAAGTGCTCCTGTAGCAATATACATAGTGTTTTCAGGAGATAGTGCATCAACATCTGCGGCTACCTCATCAAAAAACATCTTTCCCGCAAGCCCACGCCCGCTCAAATATTTCTTCGCAAGTTCCAGGTTTAAAGGCTCTGTCCAGATTTGTCCCTCTGTAAGATTGATGCGCAAAATCTTTCCGGTATACCCACCCATGAATCTTCCTCCTTATTTCTATCTATTTCGTTTAACATTTTCTTCAGGGACTAAAATGTTGCCCCACTCACCCTAAAGCAGTCTTACTTAGTTTATAGCAATATTTATGCCATTTTTTTTAACGTCTAATTGCCAAATCTAATTTTCTGATAAATTAAACAATAACAAAATAGAACAAATTAAAACAAAATAGAACAAACAAATATTTTTAGCCTCAAAGTAAATTTGAGCGGAGTAGCATAGGACAGTCCCACAATCCTACGCCACAACTGTCCCATCTTCGACCATCTTGCCTTATGATAATGTTCCAATATGGAACATTCTGAAGTAATTTAATTTTCAGGCCTGTTGTTTGATTCAAACAGATATGATATTCTGAAAATCGTAAGGACAAATTAAAATCTATTCCTAGAGAGGAAAGGGAAAGCGATATATGGATAACCAATGGAAGAGATTTATAAATGGCGAGAGCGTTGAATCCGAAGTCACTCCTTCCATCTATCGTTCCTGGCAGAGAAGCTTAGAGTATCAAGTGGACCGTACGCTAATTTCTCATCATGACCTTCTGTCTATGCCACGTCTCAGTGAACGTCGCGAGGCTCAAGACTCCCTAATCCGAGCGGGTGAAGCTGTTTTACCTTACATTTTTAGTTTGCTTGGAAGTAGCAATTACACCGTTTTATTGGGTGACAACGATGGCTACATCATCGAAGCCATGGGTGACGCGCCCTTTATGAGTAAAGCCCAAAAGGTGAATTTAAGTCCGGGCGCCAGTTGGCATGAAGAAATTCGAGGAACCAATGCCATCGGGACTGCTCTCCGCGACAATACCCCCATCTCCGTTTTCGGTTGGGAGCACTTTGTGCATGATAATCACTTTCTAGCCTGCTGGGCTGCCCCGATTCAAAACAGTCAGGGTACCCCGATTGGGGTTCTAGATATCAGTGGAGAAGCTAGTCGAGACCGGGAAAAGATCTTAACCATCGCGATGATGGGCGCAAGTATGATCGAAAAAAACATTCGCCTCTTTGAGTTGGAAAATCAACTCAAATTTTACCAAGAAGGAGCCAAGTTAGCTTCCTCACTTTTACAACAAGGATTTCTTGCCATTGATCACAACGGTGTCATTACTAACATCAATACTCTCGGTGCTGCACTACTTGGGCGCAAACAAGAAGACATCATTGGGCAACTCGCCGGGGACATCTTCAGTTCACCTAAAGGGTGGATGTTAAGTGGACACTCTCTGGATCTCCAGATTAAAGAACGCTCTGGGAAAGGGATTTCCTCCCACTTAAAGCGCGTAGTCAATGACGCTGGCCAATCTCTGGGTGCAGTAGGAACACTTCAAGTCACAAAGGATACTCCGGCTATGTCCCATTCCTTATGGATCGGACATGGTCAGACTACGCAGCGAACTCTGGCACGTGCTTCAAAAGTTGCTACGACCCACTCTTCCGTGCTCATTCACGGTGAAAGCGGAACAGGAAAGGAAATAATTGCGCGAACAATCCATCAACTTAGTCCACGCCGTGAAGGCCCTTTTATCGCTTTAAACTGTGCCTCCCTATCGTCTTCACTGGTTGAAAGTGAGCTCTTCGGTTATGTTGAGGGTGCCTTCACTGGAGCACGCCGTGGTGGGAAACCAGGTAAATTCGAATTAGCAGACAAAGGGACTATTTTTCTTGATGAGATTGGAGATATGCCTTTAAATGTTCAAGTGGCACTTCTTCGAGCACTTCAAGAAAAGGAAGTCACCCGAATCGGCGATACAAAAACTCTAAAAATTGACGTTCGGGTTATTGCTGCTTCGCACAAAGACCTCTCCGAACTTGTTTCAACAGAACGATTCCGCTTAGATTTATACTATCGCCTGAAGGTCGTCACCTTGGAATTACCTCCACTGCGCGAACGTCCCGAAGATATTAGAGACTTAGTTCCGCATTTCATCCACAAAACCTGTGAATCTTTTGGCAGTCCAATATACGGAATTCAAGAAGAAGTCTATGCTTATCTATTGGCCCACACCTGGCCTGGAAATGTCCGGGAACTGGAGAACTGTATTGAGAGCATGGTGGCTTTAGCCGAAGGACCTATTCTGACCGTAGCAGACTTACCGGATGAATTCCAAAAGTCCGTCTTGAAAACCGAACCCGAACCCTTACTAGATCAACAGACTAAACACGCCATCCTCTACGCTCTCACTCAAACCAAAGGGAAAATTGCTCCAGCCGCCAAACTTCTAGGTATTGGACGAAATACGCTCTACAGAAAGATAAAAGAGCTGGATATTAAATTTTAGCAAAAGGAGTCCCAAACTTGAACGATGAAACTTTAGAAACTATTCTTGAATGCCTGCAAAATCATGAGGCATCAAACGTTAAACGTATCCAAACCGCCCATCGCCTGAAACTTGCTGAATTTTGGGGGATCAACGCTGGTAGCAAAATTTTAGAAATAGGCTGTGGACAAGGAGATACGACCGCCGTTTTAGCCTATATGGTCGGAAAAGAGGGTTTCGTGCACGGCGTTGATATTGCACCTCCAACCTATGGAAGTCCAATAACCGTCGGAGCGGCAGCAGAATACTTACAAGCTTCCCCGTTAGGTCAGCAGATTAATATGGAGTATGAAGTAGACGTGCTAGCACCCGAATCAGATTTTCCGGAAAAATCCTATGATATCATCATCTTATCGCATTGTAGTTGGTACCTGAAGTCTCAAGAAGAGCTTAGAGAAATTCTGAGAAAGGCTCGAAAATGGGGAAAACAGTTATGTTATGCCGAATGGGACCCACGAATTAAAACGATTGAGCAGTTACCCCATCTTTTAGCTACCCTCATTCAAGCCCAATATGAAGTCTACAAAGAAAACAGCTCCTCCAACTTACGAACATTCATGACCCCCAGTGACGTTAAAACTATCGCAAAAGAAACTGGCTGGACCATCACGGGCGAACAAATGATTTCCTCACCGGATTTACAAGATGCCCAGTGGGAAGTCTCTATGACTCTAAAGGATGGTCCTATCCAGCTCGCCGAACTTAATCATCTACCAGCAAAACTAAAATCATTGCTTCAATCAGAACTCGATCTACTAGAAGAGTCTGCTCAAACCAAGACTCTTCAACCCATGTCGACCTTCGCATTTATTGCCCACTAGCGCAAAAAAACCCTAGGTGCCTTAATTATAAGCATCTAGGGTTTTTTTATTGTCGTTTACATTATTCAACTTCCACCATCGTTCCTATCTAAGGAAGTGTCTTAACTCTTCCCCATGAACTCCAGCAAAGCCTTAATCAAATCATCCGGCGTAGGCGGGCACCCCGGAACTTTAATATCCACGGGTAATACTCCACCTATTCCTCCTTCACTGGCATACGCTCCCTTAAACACCCCACCATCAATAGCGCAATCACCGACTGCTGCGACCCATTTGGGTTTGGCCATCGCTTCATAGGTTTCTCGAGCAGCATTTAATAACTGCGTCGAACCCGGCCCCGTACACATAAGTAGATCCGCATGACGGGGTGAGGCTACAAAATCAATTCCGTAATGCTGAAGATCATAGATGGAATTAATTAAGGCGGTAAGCTCCCAATCGCACCCATTACAGGATCCACAATCGAGATGCCGAATCTGAAGGGATTGTTTAAAGCTGGGGGGCAAATCAGATGGATTTTTAGGTGCCAGCAATTTTCCGTCCTTCTGCGTTAAACGTCCCATTTTTAACTTTCGAAGCAGCAAACTCCACATGTTATCTCCCCTTTTCGGCTAGCGATCACAACAACTATAGCATAATTCGAAACTTTTATTGATTAATGGGAAATCTGGCACAATATTCCCCGGGACCGTCAGAGGTACAGCTGGCCAATTGGCATAGCTTGCAGATCGAACTCGGCAGCGGTAAATCTTAGCTTCTTCATCCAGCATGAGCCAAACGACATCCGTTCCTCGCGGAGACTCAACACAGCCCCAAGCTGGTTGCCACGATCGGAGCTTTGTATTCGAGAAGGGATTTGCATTATCCGGCTCGCGCTCGGACATCTTCATTCCTTCTCGTAGTAAAATCTCAAGGAATCGAAAACTTTCTCTCGCTTCCTTGACCCGTACCACTAACCTAGACCAACAATCTCCATCCTCTTCAACCATTGATTTTACGTTAAGTTCGGGATAAAGAAGATGAGCATGATGTTCTCGCCAGTCATTGGGTATCCCAGAAGCCCTAGCAGCTGGCCCAGTAACTCCCAAATCGATCGCGCTCTCAGGCTTTAATACTCCAGTCGAGACAGCTCTCTGTCTGAAGCCGTCATGGGTTAGCAACAAAGGGATCCACGCTTCAAAATCGCTGGATAGATCAAATAGCCGGTCTAAAATAGCCTTGCTATCCTTCGACTCAGGGATTAACTTGATCCCTCCAGGAACAACATTTCCCCGCAAAAAACGATGCCCAAAGAATTCTAAATTTAAACGTTGCAGTTTTTCCTTGCATTGTGAACCGTTCGCATTACCTAATGCAAAGCCGACTCCAGCGCACAGATTCCCAATATCCCCTACATGATTATATACTCGTTCCAATTCAGCGAGGATCGTTCTCCATAATAAGGCCTGACGTGAAACCTTCAAATCAGCCAGTTTTTCAACTGCCTCAGAATAAGCTAGCGCATGGCTCACAGTACAAACTCCGCAGACCCGTTCTATGATACGCAAGCCTTCTTCAATGCTTTTGCCTTCGAGGAGCTTCTCAACTCCTTTGTGGGTATAGAAGAGTTGAGCCTCTAC
>JAJYAS010000589.1 GCA_021779415.1 Bacillota bacterium | reverse complement strand
AATCCCTTCTTAGTGGTGCCGATGCCCGTGTTCATGCCCATGGTCATTTTGGCAAACGGATCCGGTACTTACAATCTGACCTTTGGCATACAAATTGGCCACATCAAGAACGTTGCCGGAAGCCCCAGAAACTACTTCAAGTCCGATTGCAGTGAGACCATTGATCATACCCCCACCAATACCTCCGCAGACGAGTACTTCTACCCCATTACTTTTAAACATGTTTGCCAAACCTTCGTGCTGATGTTGAAGACCTATGGTGCTTAATACCTCTACCTTACGTGCTTCATTTCCATCGATTTCAAACACTGTGAATCCGGTAGCTCGTCCAAAATGAGCATCTAAAACCTCACCGTTTGTTGGAATTGCAATTTTCTTAGCCATAATTAAAATCCTCCCAAATAATCTTTTTCGTTACGAATCTTCTTTACAACAACCACCCTGGCTTTTTCCGTGTTGGTCAGTGCAGGGATGCTCTACCCCATTGTCTAATCTCATTTTCCTCTTGCTTCCACATTGCGGACAGTCAATTTCATATCCGTGTTTTCCACCTTCGCTACACGGCTCAACCTCCCACACATGTCGGCAATCGACACACTCAAAGACCCTATTCTTGATCGAGTAGTTACCTCCTTGTATTATTATCGGTCGTCCTTCTGTTAAGGCAGTGGCAATTTTGGACCTAGCTGCTCCAAGGATTCGCTGAAACGTAGCTCTGGAAACTCCCATAGATGCTGCACACTCAACTTGATCTAGTCCCACTTTGTCTTTAAGACGAATGGCTTCTAGTTCCTCTAACTGGACTAATACTTCAGGCCAACGTGCGTATCCCTCTGGAATGAACGTTTGGCAGACTATTGTCTCATCGATTCGGCCACAACAACGCCGCCTTGACATTGTATCAGCTCCTTTTGAGCATATGCTCAATTAATTATACCCAACCTTAGGGATTAAATCAAGTAAGTTTCACCTCAACCACTGTTCCCTTATTAAGTTCGCTCCGAACTGAAACTTCTCCCTCATGAAGTTCTATGAGGTGCTTGGCGATAGCCAAACCAAGCCCTGTGCCACTGCCATTTCTAGATTGATCAATTTTATAAAAGCGATCCCAGATCTGTTTCAATTCTTCAGCAGCCATTCCGTACCCCTCATCTCGAATTTTAACCGAAATCGAATGATTCTCCAGGATACTCGCTTCTACGGAAACGTTGGTGTTATTAGGAGAGTATTTAATAGCATTATCCAAAAAGATTACAAACAATTGACGAATTCGGTCATAGTCGCCTAAAAATGGAGGAATGTCTTGCTCGGATTGAAACTCAATTTTTATCCCCTTTTTCTCAGCGATGGTTTGCATACTCCTTACTGCGTCTGCAAGAAGGCTTGGAATATGGATCTTTTCCTTATTCATTGTAGTCTTGCCTGATTGAAGACGTGAAAGCTCTAAAAGGTCGCCAACCAAGCGTTCTAAGCCGCGTGTTTCTGAGAGCATCCTTTGGTGGTAGCGCTTGATTTCCTCGCTTTTTTCCAAGGTACCATCCAGCAATGCTTCTAGGGAGCCACGAATGACGGTCAAAGGAGTTCGAAATTCGTGTGATACATTGGCCACAAAATCCCGACGGAGTTGCTCAAGGCGCTCACTTTCACTAATGTCCTGAACCAAGGCCACACTTCCTGTGACAGTGCCATAGTTGTCCACAATGGGTGAAAACGTAAACCTAAGTTTTTTGCCGAACCAATCTTTAAGAATTTGTACTGGTTCTTTTCCTTCCATTGCTTCTGTAAGCTGAGCCTCTACCCCCAAATCATAAAGGTCCCTTTTTAATTCTAGGGGAGGATATGGATAGGATCGATTCAAGATTTCTGAGAGAGCAAAATTGGCACTCATCGGCTCGCGGCTAATATCAAAAGCTACAATGCCCTCTGAAATACTTGTGATGATATCGTTTAGTTTTCCCTTCTCCTGAAAAAGCTGATTAATAGTAGACCCCAATTCTGTGGCAAGATGGTCGAGAGAATTTCCAAGTTGTCCCAATTCATCCTGACGTTTTACCCCTGTTCTTGCAGCATAATTTCCGTGCGTTATTTCCAGCGCAGTGTGGTTCATAGCTTTCAGAGGACGCGTAAAGAGAAGGGAGTAGAAGATCCCTAAGGCTACTGCTAGAATGAGTGCTACCAAAAGACTCACTACTAAGATGCTCGTTGCTCTAGTCAGCGTATTCGTTACCCCTGTTACCGGTGAATGAAGAAGCACCGCGCCCGTGACGACGTGGTTAGAATCTACAATCGGGACACCCACTGTTATGGTGGCTTCGTTGTAGACACTACTAAAACTTTCGCTGGTGGATTCCTTGCCTGATAAAACCTCATGGATAACATTTTCTGCTTCCTTGGGTAGGGGGGCTGAGTTTTCCCATAAAAGCGGCCCTGTGCCTGTCCCCATTCCTTGCTCTTGTTGCCCTTTTCCTTTTCCTTGTCTCAAGCCAAAGCCTTGACCTGCTCCCATGCCCTGCCCTTGGCCCATACCTGAGATTATGGAGGGATTTCCCTTACTATCAAGTATCCACACGTTGGATTCGGTTAGGGTATCTAGAGAACGCATATACCCGCCAAAACCCCGCATTTGGGCGTTCGGAACATTTGGACTGGTCGTGGAGTTAGGCACATTACTTTGTGCATACTCTGACATTACTCCGGATATACTCCGAGCACTTGCCAGCATGGTTATTTCCCGGCTGTCAAAAGCATATTGCCGAAACATTTGCATAAAGACAATCCCAATCGTAAGCATTGACACGAGCACAATGACAACAAATCCTGCCGTCAATTTAAATGCGATTCTGTTCTTAAACATGTTTGACCTCAAACTTATAACCTACGCCCCAGATGGTTTTGATATCCCAACTAAAGGTTTCTGTTATGTCTATTTTCGCACGCAACCGTTTGATATGAGTGTCTACAGTGCGGGCATCCCCGAAGTACTCATAACCCCATACGCTGTTTAACAGGTTATCCCGCGAGAAAACCTTTCCAGGGTTGGATGCTAAAAGCCATAATATTTCGATTTCCTTCTTAGTTAGGGTTAAAGGCTGCCCATCAATCATCACTTCATAATCTGAAAGGCTGATTTTCAGCCCAGGATAAAAGACGATATCCGGTCGTTGCTCCTCAGATGGGTCTAAACGTCTAAGAACCGCACGGATTCGGGCCATAACCTCCCCTGGACTGAACGGTTTCACAATATAGTCATCCGCACCAATATCTAATCCCATTATGCGATCCCCGTCTTCTCCTTTGGCTGTAACCATTATAATCGGCACCGTAGAATTCTGCCGAATTTCCCGGCACACCGTAAAGCCGTCCTTCTTGGGCATCATAACATCGAGCAGCAACAGAATAGGTCTATAGTCATTAAACAGCTTTAATGCCTCTTCACCATCGTGTGCAATAAGCGGGGAAAAGCCTTCTTTTGTAACATAGGTACTTAATATATCGA
>JAJYAS010000588.1 GCA_021779415.1 Bacillota bacterium | reverse complement strand
TTTGAAACAGGGGAAGAGTTATTATGCTATTTAAAAGAGCATCCATTGGACGCCGTTTTCTTAGATATTGAAATGCCAGGTGTTAATGGCCTTCAGCTATCCGACCAGATATTAACCTTAAGTGAAACTATCGATATTATTTTTGTGACCGCCTACAACCAATATGCGGTAGAGGCTTTTGAATTACAGGCGATGGATTATATTCTGAAGCCCTTGACGCAAGAAAGACTGGGGAAAACAGTAAAACGATTGTTAAAAACTAAAAGCCCAGTTAGGCAATCAGGGAAACCGTTCATTCAATGTTTTGGTGACTTTGAAGTGTTCGTTAACGGACAAGCACTGACCTGGAAAAACTCCAAGGCGAAGGAAATACTGGCTTTTTTAATCCATAAAAAGGGCGTGCCGGTCAATTGGGAAAAGATAGTGGATGCAGTTTGGCCTGAGTATGACTGTGAAAAAGCCCAAACAAACTTTCATGCTACCACCTATTTACTGCGTAAACGATTGGCAGAAGCAGGCATCTCGAAGATACTGGAAAGCGGCCGTGGAAATTATAGAGTCGTGACAGATCACGTCAGCTGTGATTTCTATCAGATTGATGAGCTGATCAGGGGCAATCATATCTATCGAAAGGAAGATTTTTCCCTGCTCGAGCAACTGGCGCAAAGGGGGTACATGGAAGAGAGCGGGTACGCCTGGGCAAGTCCAAGGGCTGCTGAACTGGATGAAATGTGCCAAAGAGTAAAGCCAGTATAAAAAATTGAAGAAAAATGTTAAATATTTTTCTTCAATATATTCTTATATTTGCAGAATAGAGTCGAAACCCTTGGTATAGAAGGCTTTACGTTTAGAGACCTGTAGGAATAATAAATCCTCCAGGTCTTTTTTCATTTAGGGTTCATTTAGGGTCAGAAGTTTATGATCTTAGTAATTGCGTTATTATAGTTTGTCGAATGAACTTACCCCCTGCTTTCTTTCGGAAATATCAGGCGGGGGATTTGGCCCAGCGGGATGGTTGGCATCAGCCATATCACAGCACTGCTGTGTCTCTAACAGAAAATGAAGGGGGCAAATATAATGTCTAAGGGAATAAAAGACTTCATGGAAGTGTTGTTTACGGATAAACTCATGTTCGAGAAATTTATCAAAATGAACACCAAGTTTGAAAGTCACAAACTTGGTGTTCATGAAGCCAAGGAAGTCTTTGACCAAGAGATTATGCCGATATTAAGGGATGCGGGGTTTGAATTTTCCTATGAAGATCTTATGGTCTATGCAGACGATCAGAATCAGTCTACTTTCGACAAACTGTCAGATGATGAACTTGAACACTGTGACTGGAGGTTCCGGCTCTAATATGCCAACTTCTAAACCAATCAGTATCTTTGCGGTGATAATTTAATGAACAGAGAAAAAATCGCCAGCTGTCATCACAATCAAAACTCGTATTAGCTTAAAGCCAAGCCTCGTTGAGTTGATACGAGGGTCTATGATAAGGAATGGAATATAAATAAGAAACGACCGGGTTCTGCATTGCTATGCAGAACTCGTTCGTTTCTTCTACGCTTTAGTCAATTATGGTTAACATCATCGTCTAAAAACTAGACTCCATCAAATCAACCCAAGCTCAATATCATAAAACGGTTTAGCAGAATATATTTATTTTTGATATAATTCAGAGGATATCATTATCGGTATTATCTTTGATTCCCTTTCTCACTGGATTTATATAGCTAATTAAGATAGATCTATTAATCCATAAATGCATAAATAAAATGATGATAAACAGAAGGGCAGTGATATGATGAAGAGCAGTGATATGATGGAAATATATAGCACCGGAATCTAGTTTATCTCCCTCCATTTCTATTCCCGAATAAATCAAACCAATGGTGATAATCAACAACATTAGAGAGATAGTAGAGCGAGAGCTCTTTTTCATAAGCTATCATTCCTTCATAATTTTGTTATCGCCCCATAGTTACATGTGTTATAACACATGTAACAGCCAATACAATTATTTGGTTTTCTAATTTTGATGTGGTTATGAAAAGGTAAATTTACTTTTCCTAAGACATTTTTTTTACAGATTTTAAGGCATTCCCAGCATGCATGACATAGTTTTGAATTAATCGTGACGAAAGTAGTCTTCAAGATAATCACCTCCTTGCATAGTAGAAAGTGACACTTTATACTTGTAGTATATATTTCTAATTAAATTATGTCAATAATTTTAAAAATGAATTGGGAGGCCCTCCATGAAAATAGGACTAAAAATGAAAGAATTATCCGAAATTACTGGCGTTAGTAATTCAACCATTCTTTACTATATTTCCTTAGGTCTTTTGCCGGAACCGATAAAGACTTCTCGAAATATGGCCTATTATCCGGATTTGTATTTAAGAATTATACCGGTTATACGCTATTTAAAAGAAAATATGCATTTGCCTTTAGAGACAATCAAGCGCCTATTTGACAATATAGGGTACGCTAATATATCGATAGAAGATGCCCTGCATTATTATGAAACATTTTTTAGGCCCTTAGATTATAAGGGGAATACGGCTAGCTATGACAGGAAAGAATTTGTTCTAAACACTAGTTTGGAAGATACCGAGATTACTGAACTGGAAAGCAGGAAAATGATCTTTCCTTCAGTAAGCGGGCAATATTATTATGAAGATCTGTTAACAGCCAAAGCCTATAAAGCATTAAATGACTTTGGTATATCGTTTGCTAGCATTGAACGATTATCGAAAATTATCAAAGAATTGGCTAATGAAGTTCACGAGATATACCATGAACAGGAATGGAATTCTAATTCGAAAGAAGAAATAGAGTTTACTAGAATATTGCAAAAAGAACTCGATACAATTATCCATTATCTTATGAATAAATATTGTCAAGAAATATTCAAGAACGAAAGTTATAAGTGAAGTACTATTGCGCTTTGTCCTAGCCCCCACAGAAGCTTCACATAAAAATCAAACACAGTCAAAATTTGCTCAAATGGCAAATCTTGCTGTGCTTTTCTTTTTTTATTTGATACATTCTAAAATCTGCCAAATGCAACAATTTGCTTATCTCGTACCGTCTGCAGGAAAGGAAGAACACCCCAAACTTGCTCCTTTAAAAGACACACCATCAGGTATATTTTGAAATTTCAATTTCTCAAAGTCTCTGCAAAAGGTCGCTGCACCATTTCGGCGGGTGGCTTTCAGGTACTTGGACGCTGATGACATACACCCTGAGCACTTATAACGTTTTTTTAAGCTGGAAGAAAATCAATATCGGATTGCTAAGGAAATCCGGGAAACAATAATTTTTGCTTCCCATGATCTTATCAAAGACCCGCCCTTCATTAAGGTGGATATGTCCATTTGAATCTATAATTTAACTATCCTGCGATATTCTGAGGGAGAAATACCTGTTTTTTTTCTGAAAATATAACTAAAATGGCTTGGATTATTAAATCCACAAGATATTCCTACTTCTGTGATACTTTTATAG
>JAJYAS010000587.1 GCA_021779415.1 Bacillota bacterium | reverse complement strand
CGCTAGTAATGGTTTTGTCCGGTGGCCATTTCTCATTGAAGGGTTGGCACTAGGCCTGATTGGGGGAGCGATTGCCGCGGTCATTGTCGGCATGGGCTACAATGTGATCAGTATGTATGTTCAATCGACGTTAACGTTTCTACCAGTTGTTCAAAATACAGTCCTCTTTCACCAGATTTCAGTCGGGCTTTTGTTGGCCGGGATGGGGATGGGTGCTATCGGAAGTGGGTTATCGTTGCAAAAGTTTTTGCGTGCCTAGAGAGGCAATTGAGGATGGAGGGTTCGTATGTTCCATAAAAAGATAATATCAGTTGCGGTACTAAGCCTTTTATTGCTTGGGACATCGGCCTTACCTTCACGAGCAGATGTACTGGGAGAGGCTGTTCAGCAGCAGCAAGATATTGCAACCCAAAAGAATCAAGCACAAGGGAAACTCAATCAATTAACGTATACGGCAGATAAAATGAAGACTCAATTGGCTCAACTAGAAGCTGAGATTGCTGCTGCTCAGAAACTATTGGCTCAGAAGCGCACAGCTTATGCTCAAGCACAGACATTGGTGATTTCTGCTCAAACGGAATTGGATCAAAAGCAGAAAGAGCTTGAAGACCGCCAGAGTGCTTTAGGAAAACGAGCTAGGGGGATCTACGAAAGTGGACAAATAAGCTATTTGGAACTGCTCTTTCAGTCCTCAGATCTCAGTGACTTTATCACAAGAATGGAGTATTTCACCAAATTGGTGGACAATGATCGCCAGTTATTGACGGATATTAAATCCCAAAAGGAGCAAATCGTCCAAAAAACACACGAATTGCAGAGCAGAAGGGACCAAGCCGCACAGCTTCAGGCACAAGCGGAATCCGTTAATGTGAATTTAGATAAGACAAAAACTCAACAACGCGTTGCCTTGGCCCAGAATCAGAAGGCAATCCAAGCGTCTTTTGATGATGTAGACCGTTTGGAAGCTGAGGCGAATGCCTGGAGCGATAAGATCCGGAAAATGCAGGCTGCTCAGTCGGCACGCACTGGGGGAGTGAGTGGTACCATCTCAGTTTGGCCAGTTCCGGGTTACTATGAAATAAGTGACCCCTTTGGTTGGCGAATTCACCCTATTACCCATAAAAAGAGTTTGCATACCGGCACAGATATTGTCGCGCCGCTTGGAACTGAAATTCATGCCACGGGCGCAGGGACGGTTATCATGGCTGGTTGGAATGAGGCTTATGGGAATATGGTAATTATCGACCATGGTAGTGGGGTATCTTCACTCTATGGACATCAATCGCGCTTGAATGTCAAAGAAGGCCAGACGGTTAAAGCGGATCAAGTCATAGGATATGTTGGCTCGACAGGGTGGAGTACAGGATCACATCTGCATTTCGAGGTCCGGGAAGGCGGAAACCCTACTGACCCTTTGCGTTTTTTCCCTAATTGAGGGATAAGCAGTATTTCTACACAGGGATAAGCATATAATAGAGCGAGACTTGAGGGAAGGGGTTTGACTTTATTGCAGGAGTGGAACTGGAAAAGGATAGCTAAGCATGTCGGAATAGTCCTTCTGATATTTTCAGTCTTGGTTACGTCAATAGTGGGAGGGATTATTCTTACCAACATCGACAACGTAGGGCGGTTAGTTCACGTTGTACAACTAATTCGCAGTGATTACTTAGAAAAGGTAACGACCGATCAGCTTGTAGAAGGAGCCACTAAAGGGATCGTTGAGCAGCTAGGAGATCCTTATTCAACCTATATGAATGCCAAGGAGTACCAAGAACTTTTCCAAGTCCTTGAGGGGCAGTTCGGTGGAGTAGGAATTGTACTTAGTTTGAAGGATCCTAAAAAGCTTGTGGTATTGCGCCCTATTAAGAATTCCCCAGCCAGTAAGGCTGGTATTCAATCGGGTGACGTTGTCAGTAAGATTAATGATTCAGAGACGGCTGGGATGGAGCAAGACAAAGCAGTAGGTTTGATGCGGGGAGATCCGGGCACGAAGGTCAGTTTAGCCTTGTATCGAGAGAGTACGCATAAAACCTTTACTGTAAGTCTGACGAGAGAGAACATTACCGTTCCAACGGTTGAAGGAGAAGCACTACCGGGACATTCAGATATTGCGTATATCGATATTTCTCAATTTGCCTCAGATACAGGAACTGAACTTAAAGATACCTTGAACACAATGGACATCAAGAAGTTTAAGGGTCTGATCTTAGACATGAGGTATAATCATGGTGGAGAGCTGAATGCCGCTGTTCAGGTTGCCAGTTATTTCATTCCAGAGGGACCGGTCGTTTACATTGTAGATAAACAAGGGAATGTTGATACAAAAATGGCCACGGGTACCTATTTGGGAATGCCAATGGTTGTTCTTGTCAATGAAGAAAGTGCTTCTGCGGCGGAGATCGTGGCAGGAGCGATTAAGGATAAAGGAACGGCCAGTCTTGTGGGAGTTAAAACCTTTGGCAAAGGGATCGTGCAAACGATTTTCCCCTTAGATGCCGGAACAGGCGTCAAATTAACAACCGCCAAATATTTGACTCCGAATAAGGTGGATATTCACAAAAAAGGGATTGAGCCTGATATCAAGGTTGAACTTAACAAAGGCCAGCAAGCTACTATTTCTCCTATTGACACTAATTTTGATTCTCAACTTCAAAAAGCCCTTCAAACATTACAGGGAAAAATCAAATAAGAGGTTAGATCGCGACACACTCTATAATAATGGAGTGTGTCTTTTTTGTGGTTCGAACATCGATTCTGAGTGACGCACGTAAGCCTTGCTGCATAGACTACGCCGAGTATAAATAACGACGGGGGTAGTAAGCATGGGAAATAAGACTGGGGTGCGACATTACTTTGCAGAAGGAATGACCACGAGAGGGTACATATCTCTGTTGCCAAACATGATGCCGAGTTGGAAGCGGGCTTATGTCTTATTGGGAGGGCCAGGGACAGGTAAATCAACGTTGATCAAGGTTATTGGCTTAGAACTGTTGGATAGGGGTTATGACATTGATTTCTTGCGTTCGGCGAGGGACCCAGATTCGATGGCTGGCTTCATCATGCCGCATAAGGGCTTGACGATGCTGGATGCCATGGAGGTTTCGCCGCTACGTTGGCGAGCGCCAGGTGTTGTGGAGAAATTCGTTGATTTTACTATGTTCTGTGATGAGCACAAATTGGAGAATCAACGACATGTCATCACAAAAATCGAAGATCGAATGCAAGGACTTCAGCTGTCCCTGGAGGAAGAGCTGACCGCAGAACTTGGGTCGCTGATTAGGAATAGAGCACACAAACCTCATATCGAAAAAGAAGATCTTTCCTGGATCTTAGATAATGCAGCTCGACTAAAGGTTAAGAGGGAGCACACTGGGCCTTGGCCACTTGCAGAAAATGCTCTCAAACTTTTGCAGAGAAGCGTCATCAATCCATATTTTCTACATGGTTTAACTACGGAAGGATGGCTCAATCTTGCGCCTCATTTTTTGACAGACTTCGATCAAATCCGAC
>JAJYAS010000586.1 GCA_021779415.1 Bacillota bacterium | reverse complement strand
ATCGTTTTTTTAAAACTAACTCATTTTCTATAATATATTTTTCTCTTAACGCAATTCCCAATTTTAACAGATCATTTTTATTTACAAATGAATCAATTAGTGCTCTGTATGCCGAATTTTCTAACAATATATCAACTGCATTGATGAGCTCTTTGAGTGGACTTAGGTCCCGGTCATCAAATAATGTTTCACTAAAAAGTGCAGTTTTTGAGAAAATATCTTCTTTATCGGCATCCGCTGCAGCTTTTAATAAAGCTACTATGAAGGCATCAAGTTCAGATTCATTATTTTCTAGGTATATATCCTTAACATCGTCTACAATACTTCTGAATAGTTGTAAATAATCTTCAGAAACAGAATCGCATCTATTCCGTAAGGTCTTTTCAAACCTTTTTTCATCTTCTTCATCATTTGAGGATAAAAGTGAAAACTGTTTAATATATTTGGGATTGTCTACATTTTTAGCGATCTCATCCAAAGTATGAGTTTTTCCAGAAGAACGCTCTCCTAATATAACAGATAGTCCAGAAGATATTTTTAGGCCACTACTGAGTACCTCTATAAGGTGATGGCCATCATCTGTCGAGAGAGCAACTTTTGTCTTATCAGAGAGCGCATGCTTAATAGTTGAAATAGTTAATGTGTCAACATCAATATAAGTACATCGAGCAGGAAATTCTTTACAATTTTTATCTATTCTAATGTCACTGAATAATACTGGTGTTAAGTCATCGGATGACTTTTTACAAGTTATAAATTTCTTTATACTGTTTACTTCTCCACATTGTATAAATGAACTTAAAGTTGAAATTATTTCGAGCGGAAGCTCTGGTCTCTTGTCGTAGTGAGGAATTAATAAGTATTTATCTAAGGGAGAAAATATTTCTATAAATTGATCAATAGTCAACTGGTCCTTAGGAGATTTTATTAAATCATTTACTCTATGACACCGAGCTGAAAAGTCCGACAATTCATTTGCGTCCGTGAGTAGTAACAAATGTCCATCTTCAATATTAATTTCAATTCCTGGGAACACGGGGATTAGAATGGATTGACTAATCTGCTCATACTGTTCCCTATCAAAGATATTATGATTAGTGATAGCAATACCATCAAGACACAATTCGGAAATATAACTTTGAAGAGTCTTTACATCGTATTCGAATGCATGATCACTCATTGTTGCAATCGTGTGAATATGTAAATCGATTTTCTTCATCCCCACCAACCCCATCAGTTATTTTTGAAACATATTATTGCTATACCCGAAGCACCCCCATTGTCCAGTCAACTTCGCATAATAGACAAAATCATCACATTCCCACATCACGACCTTTTCAGCGTATCACCGCTCCAAAGGGTATTAGTCCAAGTTTGGCAAATTTAAAATGCTGAAGCCCAAAGGGTATGCCTATGATTGTTATACAAAAAACCGCTCCAACGACAAGATGAGCTATGGCAAATTCCCAGCCAAAAAGGATAAGCCAAATGATATTCAAAAGCAATCCTCCCGCTCCAAAATTACCAAGTTCTATTTCCTTGCCAAATGGCCACAATACGAACCCTGCAATCTTAAAACATTGCACCCCAAATGGAATACCAATTACCGTTACACACAAAAGCAAACCAGCTATAGCCCATGTAATAGCTGCAATGATTCCACCAAATAATAGCCAGACAATATTACCAACAAAATTCATCGTCTATCATACCCGCTTCGCATAGTACTCCTCCAACCTCACATCACAATGCCTCACAATCCACTCCTTCTCATCAGCGGAAAGCCTCTTCCAGACATGCCTGTCAAACTCCACATACTCAATATCCCTGCACCTTCTCATAAACCTCATATCCTCAAACCGCTTAAACGGGTTCACAAAGATATTCCTCTCGACATCCTTGTCCGAATACCCATCCTTACAAAAAAGGCTTTGTTTTCTCTCAACCACCAGACCCTTTTCTTTGCGTGTATTATAAAAATCAACAAAGTAGTTGACAATATCCTTAACTAATACCCGGCCATTTTCGTCCATATGCTCAAGCATAGCCTTAAGCAAAACCGGTTTGTAGGAAAAACTCATATCCATGGTCTTGACCATATCCATAAACTTAGCCTTCATATTAGCCGCGGTAATAATATCCCAACCATACTCTTTGGCGTATTTCTCCACTGTTGCTTCCTTAAAGTATTTAAAACTCCTCTTATCCCCAAACGGTACCTCTAAGTCAGCGGCAATCTTTCCTTCCCGAATATACCTTTCGATGGTTTCCGTTTGCACATCTACCATCCTGACGAACTCAAGCTGAGATATCATACCCTTAACTTCGTCCTGCCAGTTAAACAGCTCAATCAGCTCGTAATCTGCCACAGCTACCGGAAAGTCCAGTAAAACAGCTGGTTTTTCCCCTCTGGCAATAAGATCACGGTCTAGCTCAAACTGTTTCTGGGAAGCTACAACGTACTCCCCCGCCTTATATTCCTTCAGGTTAAAGATCCGATGTAAGGAGTAAGGCGAGTTAAACAGATTGGCATTATCAATAAAATCAAACACCATCAGGTATTCCTTACCCTCGGATTTGCGCATTCCTCTGCCTAGCTGTTGCAGATACAGTGTTTTGGAAAGCGTCGGCCTGGCCATAAACAAAACTTCCGTCTTAGGGCTGTCCCAGCCTTCATTTAACAGATCACACGCACACAAAACGGTGATATCCCCATTCTCATACTGCTCAAGTATGCGCGACCGCTCCGCCGATTTCATTGACCCGGATACTGCCTCGCACTTAATCCCGATCTGTTTAAATAGCTCAGATATTTCGCTAGCGTGGCGGACTGAAGCACAGAAAACCACCGTCTTCTTGTCCTTAACATATTTAAAGTAGGTTTCCGCCAAGATCCTATTGCGCTCAGGCACAAAGAGTTTGCTTTCCAAGTCCTGCGCGTAATATTTGATACCATTAATTCTGACAGTTGAAAGATCGACATTAGTCTTGACCCTAATGCATCTGATCGGTACCAGCTCGCCTAATTCAACGGCTATTTTGAGATCCAATTTGTGGGCCACATTTTTAAAGTCTGCGAGAATATTTTCCCCATCCGCTCGGTCAGGGGTAGCAGTAAGCCCCAGGGTGAATTCAGGTTTAAAATAGCTGAGAATTTTCCTGTACGACTCCGCCGTCGCATGATGGCATTCGTCTATGATCACATAGCCGAAATCTTCCGGTTTGAACTCGTCAAGATTTCTGGCAACACTTTGAATACTGCTACAGACGACATAGGCGTCTTTATCTTTCTGCTCCGCAACATATAAGCCTGTGTCAGCCTGATCCCATATATTATTGAAGGTTGCTTGGGCCTGGGTAATTAGTTCTTTGGTATGGGCCAAAAACAAGGTTCTCTTACCGAGGCTTTTGGCGTCACTTACTGCGGTAACAGTTTTGCCGGTTCCTGTGGCATGGTATAAAAGTGCAATGCTCTCCCCTTGATCGCGCATATCCTGCAGACTGGCTATGGCA
>JAJYAS010000017.1 GCA_021779415.1 Bacillota bacterium | reverse complement strand
AGAAAGCTCGTAAGGCTCCACAATTTTCAAAGCGTTAATTGCCAGAGTCAAACAAAATCCCCAACCAAGCATGGTTTGGGGATTTTTTCATTTTTAAAACCCTATGGAAACCTATGAAAATTTAATCGTATGACACAAGTAGGACACACTGTAGGACACAAAAAAATTAAATCAAATCAACTGCCTTTTTCAATTCTTCAATATCTTTGTGGGTATATATCTTATCGGTAATATCTTTGCTGGCGTGCCCCATGATTCGCTTTATGCTTACCTTATTCGCCCCAGCATTATCCATTAGCGTAGCGAAAGTATGCCGGCAATCGTGTGGTCTGTGGTCAGGCATTCCTAATTGCTCCATGATTATTTTCCATCGTTCTTCGTAGTAATTCCAATATCTCATTTGCTTTTGCTCATGATTAACAATTAAAAATTCGTGACCTTCCATCTTCCTCCTTGTGACAAACGGGAGGATTTTTTTATTAATCGGGACAATCCTATTCTTTCCGGCTGCTGTCTTGAGTCCGCCTTTCATAGTACGATTATCAATATCGATATCAACTGTCTTGATTAATAATAACTCACCAATTCGAAAGCCCGTAAATATTAAGATCAAGACAGTATCGATGAAGTCCAGTCTATCAACATTATCAAACAATAATTTTATTTCTTCATCCGTAAATGGTTTTCTAGTGCTTTCAGATTCATCTTCCCCGATATCTACAAACTTCGAATAATCCTTGACCACAACATCAGTTTCAAGTGCATATTTGAAGAGCTGATTAAATAAAACTTTTATTTTCCTTAAGGTCCCGTGACCTCTATCGCATTGATCTATTACACTTTGTAAGTGTGGTTTCTTGATTTCAATGAATTTCATGTCGTGTATTTCTGATGACAATTTATAGGCCGCACCATAACCATTAATCGTAGACTTGGAAGTCTTTTTTCTAAACTTTTCTTCCGACCATTTTTCGTAAAGCTCGGAGAAGGTTACGGTAGAGGCTTCAATGGAATATGGATTTTCGTGATACTTGGCAAGAGCAAGCATGGCTTCAGGTCGTGTTGTGAAGTACCCGATAGTTTGATATTGTTGCTTAAGTTTATCGTTTTCCTCAATTAATTCCCATCCAGTTGTAATTCTGGCTCGGAACGGCTTCCTTCTTTTCCCTGGTAGTTTACTGATGCTGCCATATCCGTTAGGGTTTTTCAATTCAGATCACCTTTCTGTCATTACTTCGAGTCTTCCAATAATTTTCAGTTGCTCCGCGTCTGGTAACTTTCTGAACAAGGAAACTGCATATAATTCGCGATCTGACAGTCCCGTTAAGGGGCTGTCATTTTTTTCTCTCTTATACATTTCGTCCAGAGAAATCTCTAACAAATCGCAAATCTGCATTAAAACTGCTGCATCAATCGAATTGGTTCCGTTTTCCCATGATGAAATAGTATTATGCTTAACGCCTATTTCTGAAGCCAATTGTCTTTGTGTTAGGCCTTTTAGAACACGGTAGTATCTTAGGTTCTTAGCTACATTATCCTTGATATCAATCACATTTAAGCTCCTTTCCCTCAATGTGGTACAAGTTATTATACTGATATCTTAACATAATTTCAATATAAATATTCATGTAACGTGAATATATATGTTGACATTCCATAAAACATGTATTAATATAAAAATAACTTCATAAAACATGAACAAAAGGAGGTCGAGTAGCTGTGGCAGATAGAACCGTGGGGGCCAACATTAAGCAATATATGCTGAACAATGGGATAAGCCAAGCCTTTGTATCATCGAAAACCAATATTCCTACACCAATATTAAACGCCATTTTGAATTCGAAAAGAAATCTGTATGCAGAAGAATATTTTCTTATTTGCGAGGCGTTGGCTCTTCCACTGCAAACGTTTAAGCGCAGTAATGAAGAGCAGGCCAGCTAGGAGGGGCCTATTGGATGTCAGAAACAAAAAAAATCACAATTCGTGAAGCCGCTGAGATCATGGGGAAGTCTGATCAATTTATCAGAGTAGGGCTACAAAGAGGTATTTTACCTTTTGGCTCGGCAGTGAAACTAAGCACCAAATGGACTTACTACATATCTCCAACTAGGTTTTACGAATACGTGGGGGACAAGCCTGAGGGCGATTGTGAAAAAGCTGGTTAGTTAAAGGAGGTAACCATGAGCAACTTAGTTTTCCTCGAACCAAATTGCATTAAGGCGATACCGTTTACAACAAGCGATGTTATCGCGGAGTATGCAAAAATAGCGAATCGTTCAGTTTACCTATTGATTGAAAAGCATATGTCCAGTCTTGAAAAGTTCGGAAGGGTATCATTTGAAATGACACCCTTTGAGACAAAAGGTGGTTCGCAAATCAGAAAAATCTATCACCTTAATGAAGAACAAGCAACCTTGTTAATTACATTCCTGAAAAACACAGAACCAGTTATTAATTTCAAGGTTGAACTCGTTCGCCAATTCTACGAAATGCGGACAGAACTCCAAAAACGCCAAATCAGCAAGCTTGAATTAAAACCAACCCGAAGGACCTTGACCGACGAAATCAAAACCAACCCGAACCACAGCGAGTGGGATTACAAATTATTTACTGATCTAGCTTATAAAACTGCCACTGGAAAAATAGCCTCCACGCTTCGCAAAGATCGGGGAGCAAGCAAAAAAGCCGTTGCACTGGATTACATGACATCCGATGAGATAGCGCTCGTGGAAAAGCTCACTTACAAAATAGCTGTGCTCTATGAGTCGGGATTTGATTACTACCAGATCAAGGCACTACTGCTTGAAAAGAAGATGATCGGGAAGGCGGTATAAGTCAATCGCATAGTAAGCGGACAAGCCATCGAGGGGAGGTGAGAACGATGATTACACGTGGAAAAGCAGCATTGGTTCAAATGCCTGGGTTAGGAGGATTATTCGGACTAGGTGGGATGTTAGGTGAAAATCGAGTCAGGGAGGAACGCGCCCTAAGCAACGGACTAACTGGCAAAGCATGGTCCAAGCGCAAGTCCCGGAGCAAGATCGCGAAGCAGTCCAGGAAGCGGAATCGCTAAAGGAGGCCAGCAGCCATGATCAAAGACTCCAATCGCCTGATATGGGCAATCATCCTCATCATGGACGTAGCAGCGATTATTTCTTTGGTATATCACATACAGACGCGATAGGAGGGATAACCATCGAACAACGTATTTGCCCCAAATGTAGCAAGCCAGCGTATTCGTCCGTTTTTGTGGGGGCATGGGAGTGCCCGAACTGTGGGGAGGAGGTTAAGGTTAATCGAGAGGAGGTAAAAGATAAAATGCAGGGATTAAACATGAC
Source organism: Bacillota bacterium (assembly GCA_021779415.1). The sequence goes on along the minus strand of JAJYAS010000017.1, from coordinate 11,352 downwards.
TTTCAGCGTTACTGCCATCAAGGAAGTTAAGGAGGTCATAGGATCTGCGGTTGAACTTGAAAAGCTGATCGAGAAGTGTGTTTACAAATCTCAAATAGACAATAGTGTCGAGTATTACAATTTTAAGTCTGCGCTTGATGGTCTTGCCAAATTGGCAGAAGACAAGCTAAAACCAATGGATGAATATGGCCCACTATCCTCCCAAGAAATCACAGCCCTCCACCTCGACGGCACCCTCTGCAACCAGTGCGGAACATATTTAGGCGAGGCCACCGGGGAGCCGAGATTGTGTAAGGGGTGCGAGTATTAAAAGAGGAGGAAAGGCATGTATTATGATTTAAAATTCCCTTTCAAGATCAAAGAAGGGTGCCTAATGGGTATCCAGGATGATGGTGAGCAATTGCCACTCTATACTCAGTTTACAATGGAAAACTGTAAAACCCCGATCGACGAGCAGAAGTATAACGAATTGCACGAGATGGTGCGCCAGCAAATGGCTGATACACTTCACGAGGATATTGAAATGGTTGTTTGTATCTCAGGGGAAGAGTACGAGGCTAATGTAGATAAATTCGATGACGAAGACGATGACGAAGGCGAGGAAGACGAATGCTAATCTTCGAGGAAAACGAAAAGCCCAGTCCGGCACTGCAATGCCAAACTGAGCAAGAAAAAAATACACTTACCAATAGTATAGCACAAAGCGGCGAAAGTATACCAGCCTTAGGCATTGATAGCTTTATCGGAACGGTCCGGGATTTCCGGAGCTATCTCAAGGCTCAAATGAGTCTGATTAACGCAGGAGTTATTGCACCGTAAAGGAGTGATATCCCATGAAACCACAATGTCTATGCGGACAAGATATATCCTTCGGTCGCTCCAACGTAAGGCGGTGCCCAATGTGCCACTCGCTACAAGTCAGAGACTATAACGGAGTTTGGATATATCAGTACATTGAACCAGAAAGCGGACTGAGTGAGTCAACGGTTTTTATCCCTAGAGGAAGGGGGCGCGGTTATGTTAGGACTCATTCGCAAGGAGCTTTTGAAGCTGCCCAGTATCAAAAAGCTCGTTGCGGATTATAGATGGAGGCAGAAGAAGGAAGCGCATCGTAAGCACTGGGCTCACCTTATGAACATCGGCAACACGGTCCACACGAAGGACAAGCCCATGGTGGTTGACTATTTAGACGGTCGCATGATCGGGCAGAGGCATGTTACACCGAGGGTTTATAACTCAGAGATATGGCAGGAGTTGATTAGAAATCAGAGTGATCTTAATCGCGATAATGATCGTAGCAAGCTTGGTACAACCGAGAATGGGAGTAGTGCCGGAGAGTCGGGAGTCGGTCCGTGTAGTGGCGATTGATTTAGTTGAGTTTGTACCTGTAAGAGTGGTTGAGGTCGAGCCAGAGCCAGAGCCCACAATAATGACCATCACAGCTTATACCAAAACCGACAAGTCAATGAATGGTCGCGGTGTGACGGCATCTGGGGAACGCGTCCAGGAGGGCCGGACCATTGCGGCTGATCTGAGCATACCGTTTGGGACTGAGATATTTATCCCTGCCTTAGACCGTACATACACCGTAGTTGACAGAGGCGGGGCTATTAGTCGAGGGAGATTGGATCTGTATATGGAGAAGAGAACGGATGCGCTGGAGTTCGGCGTGCAGACGCTTGAGGTTTTCATTAAGTATTGAGGGGGTGGACCTTGGAACCCTATGAATTTATCCAACGGCAAAGCCTTCCTTATGAGGCTAAGATAATCCACGCCACAATAATTGCTAGAGAGTTCGAGGACTGGGCCATTGAACACGGCCATGACATATGCGTTAGTGTCGGAGGACTTGACAGCATCACACTATACTACTTCCTTAAATCCATAGGAATTGATGCAACCCCTGTTTCAGTTTCGAGCATTGAGGATAAAAGCAATCAAGAGATACATCGACAAATACCAGGCATGGTTTTCGTGAAGCCATACAAGAGCAAGGTTGAAGTCATTCGAGAATTTGGATTCCCTGTTATTAGTAAAGAAAAAGCTGGTAAGATCCAGATGCTACAGAGACCATCCGAGAAGAATGCAACGGTTCGCCATGCAATTATAACCGGTGAATGTGGAGCATTAGGAAAATTCAAAACGATTAAAACAGGGTCAAGAATGAGATTGCCACAAAAATGGCTTAACTTGTTTGGTGGGCCAGAAAACGAAAAGTATGGAACCAGCTATCAAACGGCACCATTTAGGGTTAGTCCAGACTGTTGTTACTGGATGAAGGAAAAACCCGTGCATGATTGGCAAAAGGCGAACAACATGATTCCTTATCTCGGGTTAATGGCATCAGAAGGTGGACAACGGGAGAAAAGCCTCACAAGAAATGGCTGCAATTACTTTGGCAAAACAGTTACGAGAAGCTGTCCTTTCGCTATATTCCACCGTCAAGACATATTACAGTTGGCCATTGATCTTAAAGTCCCAGTACCTAGGGTTTATGGCGAAATAGTCAGAGACTCGAATGGGGACCTGAGAACGACAAGGGCCCAAAGAACCGGCTGTAGTATGTGCGGATTTGGCATTCACATTGAGAAACGACCGCATCGGTTTGATCGGCTTCGAGAGGATAACTTCAAAGAGTGGGAGTTCTGGATGTATAAATGCGTGAAGGATGAAGATGGTCGTGTATACGGATGGGGTGAGGTCCTTGACTATATCGGTATTGGTTGGGAAGACGAGGTTGTGGAGTATACACAAACTGAGTTATTTGCTTAGAGGAGTGATAGATCGTTGAGAAAAAGCGGACACAAACCAACTCGTAAACAAAAGGAACGCCTTAAGTCCCTAGACCTTGACACTAGGGGATGGCTGATCGTAAAGGATAGCCCGGAATGTTTCGAGATCGTGCATCGTGTGAGTAATGAGAGACGGAAGTTGGGAGCGTGAGTATTTGAAGGAGTACAAAATATTACACTTATTCGCTGGAATTGGCGGCGGATCATTAGGATTTCAGCAAGCGGTCGGGGAATGGAAAGGTCTGAAAGGTCAATTTCGTACCCTTGCAGGAATTGACGTGGACCCGCAGGCCTGCGAGGACTACGAGTATATAACTGGAGGTAAAGCGGTCTGCATGGACTTGTTCGAAAGACGTGATTATGTAGACTTCCACGGCCATGAACCACCGCCAGAATGGAAAGAGGTAACTCCAGATGATATCTTGGCAGCTTGCGGTGGAGAGTATCCGGATGTAATCTTTCTCTCTCCTCCCTGCAAGGGATACAGCGGCCTTTTACCTCAAGCATCGGCGGCAACAGCTAAATATCAAGCACTCAATCGGTTAGTAACGCGTGGAATATTTCTCATACTTGAAGCATTTCGTGATGATCTCCCCTCGATTATTCTACTCGAGAACGTGCCGAGAATTCGGACGCGAGGCGCAAAGCTGCTTAATACAATCAAAGGTATGCTCAGGAGTTACAGATATGCCGTAGACGATAGAGATCATGATTGCGGGGAGATCGGAGGCCTAGCGCAACATCGAAAAAGGTACCTGCTTATGGCTAGGAATCAAGACAAGATGGACTCGTTTGTCTACTTGCCAACAAAACAACGTGTGAGGTCAATTGGTGAGGTCATTGGTCCGCTACCATTGCCGGGTACCGCAAGCATGGGACCATTGCATAGGCTCCCGAAACTTCAGTGGAAGACATGGGTAAGGTTGGCCTTAATCCCAGCTGGTGGGGATTGGCGAGATCTTGAGAAGATTGCTCCTGAAGAATATCGGCTAGAGCATGTTCCTCGAGGAGGCGGATCTTTTGGAGTACAAGAGTGGGATGAACCTAGTCATACGGTTACGGGAAGGGCAAAAGCTAATGGCTCTACGGCTTCAAACATCGCTGACCCTAGGCTAACAGAACGAGAAGGTAGACACCCGGGAGTTTACCGAGTAGTGAAGTTTGATGAACCTGCACCATGTGTGACAGGAACGAGGTTTGGTAGCGGGGCCCCGGCTATAGCAGATCCACGAACAGGATTCAAGGACAGCACGCACACGGCCATCTATCAAGTAAACAAATGGGATAAGGAAGCGAGCACGGTCACGGGGGCGCATAGGCCAAACAATGGAGCAATAAGTATTGCAGACCCGAGAATGAGTTGTTCACCACGTTCCGGGATGATGGGCGTACAACGATGGGATGAGCCAAGTAAAACGGTTATTGGTTCAGGGGATATCCATGCTGGAGCAACTGCCATTGCCGATCCACGCATACCAAAAGATAACGAAACCTTAGATCCACCACTCATTATTATTTCTTTGGATGGAACACGGCATAGACCGTTGACAACTTTGGAGTTGGCAGCACTTCAGGGATTGCCCGTGATAATCAACGGCAAACCATTACTACTAGCAGGTAATTCAGATCAGAGATGGCGCGAAGCAATTGGAAATATGGTACCGCCGCCAGCTGGACGAGCTATGGCGGAAGTGGTTTTAGTGGCCCTCTTAGTTGCATCGGAAAACGCTTGGGAAATGAGTCCGAATGATATTTGGGTCAACCCTCAGTCGTGGGAAGAGATACGGATAACTGGCTAAAAAACTCGCATAAGGAGAAAAACATATGCCTAAAATTCAAGTTGATGCCAAGTTCCAAAAAGGTGATGAGGTGATTGCTAGATTAATCAATGAGGAAACCAAGTTGCCACATCCTGTTTATACTGAAGTGAAAATATTAGGGTTTGACCATATTAAATATGTTTTTCAGAATGAGCCGCAAATCTATTACTTAGCACAGACTTTCGGAAACAACTATGTTTTGCATGAAAGCCAGTTAATTTCTAAAGAAGACTTTGTCGAGCTATTTAAAAAAAACAATAGCTAAAAAACTCACTCTGAAAGGAGCAACCAACTTGGATAAATTCATGATCGAAGTCACCACAGCCCTACAATCACTTAGAATTCCAGCACACTTTCGCGGATACGAACTGATCAAATCAGCCATGAAGGTACTGCGCGATAATCCCACATATATTCACTCTATCGGTAAAGTTTATGAGGCCGTGGCTCAGGAGTACGGCACAACTTACCAAAGGGTTGAGGCGAATATTAGGGTCGCGTTGCAAGGTGCTAAGTCTGATTTTTATACCCAAGAGAAGGTCCTTGGCACGAATCGAGAGTTGACTAATGGCGAGTTTTTAGCGACGTTGGCTGAGGTTGTGCGGCTAAAGTTGGTGAGCTGATGAGTAGAACTATCCATGTGTGCCTATCTGTTCGCGGAGCGTTGAACTGGACAAAGGCAGAAATGAAACGAATGGCTCCTAGTATTACAGTTGATGGTAAGAAATTAAGAACAGCAGACGAAGTAAAGAATTTTTTGCTTGACGAATTATCAAAAGGGCATGAAGTGTTGCCGTTTGGTGATTGTGACAATTTCGACTGGAAAACAGGTTGCAAGGGGCATGAAAATAAGGTTGAGCGAGTTGGTGAAAACCTATGAAACGCGAACGACTAATATTCACACCGCCGGGGCCTAATCCACTGCCCAAGGGCGAGCAGGGAACCTGCATGCGTGGCGTGCTCGACATTGATCTCTATAATCGCACTGGAGAAGTTGAGTACATCGAGCCGCTAACTGAGTTTGTGTCTCCGATAGACCCGATGGCCGCGCCTGCCCATAATCCAACAGTGAGGAGAAAGGGGAAGTTTACCATGAATCATAACAAGCCGGAGAGTGCTGTGCTGGAAGTAGACCTGAGAGCAGGGAAGACGATTGCTGATATTGCTAAAAAATATCAAGCGTCAGTCGCAACGGTTAATAACTGGATTAGGGCTTATAGGTTGCAGGGGATTAAGGGACAACGGAATCCTAAGGTTGTTATTCAAGGATCTCCAACTCCTGCCGAGATTGAGCAGTTTCACACGGATGGCCCGGCGCAGGAGCTGCCGAAGGTGGAGATGGATCAGCGATATGAATTTCCGATCTTGACTAATGAATATGCTCAGAAATTGCGTGATGAAAATAAAGCTAACGAGTCGACTGATCAAAATCCCGCACCCCGTGAAACCTTCGACGAGATCTGGCAGGACGTTCGAGACGATCTTAAAACGCTTGAACGGTTATATATTGCCGAGGCTAAGGTTTTAAGGCAGAGATAGAGGCCAAGAAGTCGTTTAGAGAGAGGCTGGGCACGTTGCTGGCTGAGGTGGTGGGGGAGTAAGGCTTTAATGGTTAAAAATTAGAAAACTAGAGGAGGAAAAATGAATTGAGTATCAAGATTAACAAACTAGAAATAGAAAACGTCAAACGTGTCAAGGCTGTCAAGATTGAACTAACAGCAAATGGATTAACGGTCATTGGTGGTAAAAACAAGCAAGGTAAAACGTCTGTTTTGGACACTATCGCGTGGGGCCTAGGAGGCAACTCATATAAGCCCTCCGATGCACAAAGAGAGGGTTCGGTGATCCCTCCTAACATACGTATAGTCATGTCAAATGGTCTCATAGTTGAGCGCAAAGGTAAGAACGGCGACCTTAAGGTTATTGATCCGTCAGGTCAAAAAGCCGGCCAAAAGCTTTTAGATGAGTTCGTGGAGCAGTTTGCACTAGATCTACCTAAGTTTATGCAAGCAAGCTCTAAGGAAAAAGCCAACACTTTGCTGCAGATTATCGGAGTCGGTAACAAACTTGTTGAATTAGAAAAGAAGGAAACACAAGTATTCAATCAGCGCCATGCCATCGGCCAAATAGCAGACCAAAAAAAGAAGTTCGCCAAAGAAATGACCTATTACCCTGACGCACCAAAGGATCCTATCTCAGCCAGTGATCTTATTAGACAACAGCAGGAAATACTCGCAAAAAATGGTGAAAACCAGCGGAAACGTGCTAACCTGCAAAACTTAGAGAATCAATTATCCCAAGTTCAGAGGCAGGTAGAAGATCTACTAGTCAGGCGAAAAGCTATTATGGAAGATCTTGAAATTGCCAAGAAATCAGCACTTGATCTGCTCGATGAAAGCACCGAAGCTCTGGAGAACAATATCAACAACATCGAGACTATCAATATCAAAGTCAGAGCTAATCTCGATAAGGACAAGGCTGAGCAGGATGCACTTGAACACAGTAACCAGTACGCAACCCTTACGGCTCAAATCGAAAGCGTCCGAAAAGAAAAAATCGATCTACTTACTAACGCGGATCTTCCCTTGCCTGGACTATCTGTTGTGGACGGAGAGCTTGCCTATAACGGCAGGAAGTGGGATGGCATGAGTGGCTCCGAGCAGCTACAAGTGTCGGTGGCCATCGTAAGGAAGCTTAATCCGAATTGTGGTTTTGTACTCATGGATAAGGCTGAGCAGATGGACATCGATACATTAAACGAGTTCGGTCAGTGGCTCGAGCAGGAAGGCCTGCAGGCCATAGCTACCCGGGTAAGCACTGGTGACGAGTGCAGTATCATTATCGAGGACGGTTATGTCAAGGGGGCAGACGAGCCAGTTCATAAAGCAGCTCCATCATGGAAGGCAGGGGAATTTTAATTGTCTGGACACAAAGCAGTGATCCTTGGTCTTTGGGGGCTAGTTAATCGAACGGGGATGAAGGAGCTTATCGATTTTTTAAATGAATCTGATTTCTTCCAAGCTCCATGTTCAACAAAATATCATCTGGCTAAACGGGGAGGATTAGCCGAGCATAGCTTAAATGTTTACAATCTGCTTTATGAGAAAGTCAATCGATACGGAATTAAGGTGCCGGGAGAATCAATCATTATATGCGGCCTTGGTCATGATCTCTGCAAGGTAAACTTTTATCAAGAAGGCGGTGAGCCATGCGGAGAATCTCAATACAATTACCTTTGTAGTCTTTGGGCGCAAAAACAGGGTATATTTTTAGGCACAAATGTAAAGTCAGACCTATTTATAAAACTATTGGGTGAAGATGGTCAGTTTATACGATCAATTCCTACTGCGAGTGCAACTATTTTAATTGAGTGGCTCAAGAATCGTCCGCGAGATCTATTCCCGGAATTACCAGTTGTGTACTCAACTAAAGATCAGCTCCCATTAGGCCATGGGGAAAGGTCATTAAGTATCCTTCAAGATTTCATTAAGCTTACTGATTTTGAAAAACTTGCAATCCGGTGGCATATGGGGTCTTGGGACTTGAGCGACTATTCCGGAAGGTGGGCCTTTAATAATGCCAATAAAATGACGCCTCTTGTAACGCTTCTTTCGACGGCTGATTTTGAGGCTGGCAATATTTTAGAAAGTGAAGGAGTGAATTCTGATGCAAATATCACGCGGTAAAATTGAAAGCGCCCAAAAGGTTGTCATTTATGGCCCCGAGGGAATAGGGAAGTCTAGTTTCTTGGCAAACTTTCCTAATATTATTTTCAGTGACGTAGAAGGAAGTACAAAGAAATTAGACGTTGCAAGGACACCAAGGCCCAGTAGTTGGACTATGCTTCTTGAACAAGTTAGATACTTTATAAAGAACCCTCATGAACTAAATACATTTGGTCTTGATACAGCTGATTGGGCAGAGAAGCTATGCTCAAAAGAGTTATGCGCTAAGGCTAACAAAGGTGGTATTGAAGACTTTGGATACGGTAAAGGGTACACCTATCTATCTGAGGAGTTTGGTAAACTACTGAATCTATTAGAAGAACTTGTTGAAGTCGGAGTAAATGTCGTGATTGCGGCTCATGCTTTCATGAGAAAATTCGATCAGCCCGACGAGATGGGGTCATATGACAGGTGGGAATTAAAGCTCACCAAGTATGTATCTCCAATGGTTAGAGAATGGGCAGACATGGTTTTGTTCGCCAACTACGAAACCTATGTAGTCAAGACAGATGACAAAAAGAACAAAGCCCAGGGTGGAAAGCGAGTCATGCATACGGCACATCATCCTTGCTGGGACGCGAAGAACCGTCATGATTTAGCACTAAAATTACCCTTTGATTTCAAGGAGATTGCTCACTGTATACCCATAAAGAACAATGCTTCTACTCCTCCACCTGTAACAAAGGAACCCGAACAAAAGGCGACGGAGCAAATTACTCCCGAGCCACCTAAGGAAGAAGTCCAGGACTCTCCCAAACAAGAACAACCTAAACAGGATCCTCCAAAGCAGGAACAACCCAAAATTGATCTATCGGGAGTCCCTAAACCACTAGCAGATCTCATGGCTGCCAATGAAGTCACGGTCGAAGAGATCCAACAAGCTGTCTCCAGTAAGGGCTATTATCCCAAGAATACTCCGATCAGTAACTATGATCCTCAGTTTGTCAGTGGCGTGCTAGTGGGGGCATGGGTGCAAGTGTTCCAGATGATCAAGGACTTTAGGGATGATATCCCATTTTGATATTTATCGATAAAGAAAGTCGAGGTAAGAGTATGCTTGATTGCATAGGACAAGCCCTAGAAATGGCCGGTGTGGATATGAAGGACTGGGAAGTTGGTGACAGTGAGGCCATAGTAATGCAACAACGGCGTTATTTTAATAAGCCTAGAGGAAAGCGACGAACCAGGAAAGACCACAACAGGTTTTAATGTCGTCGCCGGCGAGCCAATCGTAATAGATTTTAATTTGGATTTATTAGAAAGCGAGGAAGAAGAAAATGAGTAACGAAGGACGCGAGTTTAGTTGGGACGATCAAATAGAGCATGATGGTGCGGATTTTGTAACACTGCCAGAGGGTGATTACGATTTTGAGGTCATTGATTTTGAAAGGGCTCGGCATAATGGAAGTGAAAAACTGCCGGCTTGCAACAAGGCAATTATTCACATCAAAGTCACAGCACCTCAAGGAGTTACAGTAATTAAACATCAGCTTTTTCTGCATTCGATTACTGAAGGACTCTTGTGTGCTTTCTTTACAGCGATTGGACAGCGCAAGAAGGGCGAAAAGGTAAATATGAACTGGGGTGCTGTGATCGGGTCAGGCGGAAGGGCTAAAGTCGGAATCCACAAATGGATAAGTGAAAAATCTGGGGAAACACTTACCAAGAATGAAATCAAAAAGTTTTATGAACCGGCAGAAGGGCCACAGAACAGCAATAAAGGCTATACACCCGGGAGTTTTTGATTATGAAACTAAGACCATACCAAGAATCTGCAAGGCAGGCCGTACTTGATCAATGGGCAAACAACATACTTAAAACCCTATTGGTTCTTGTAACTGGCGGCGGCAAAACGATTATTTTTTCTAAGATCGCTGAGGAATGTGTAAAAAATGGTGAGCGAGTTTTAATACTCGCTCACCGTGGGGAGCTACTTGATCAAGCAGCTGACAAGATGATGAAAGCGACAGGGCTCGGATGTGCAGTTGAAAAGGCTGAGAATTCTTGTATGGATAGCTGGTACCGGGTTGTTGTTGGTTCCGTTCAAACTCTCATGAGGGAAAAACGACTCATGCAATTTCCGTCAGATTACTTCAACACCATCATAGTCGATGAGGCCCATCACTGTTTGTCAGATAGCTACCAACGAGTACTGAATTACTTTGATAAGGCAAAAGTACTGGGCGTTACTGCTACGCCAGATCGTGGTGATATGAGGAATCTAGGCCAGTATTTCGAAACTTTAGCCTATGAATACACATTACCTAAGGCCATCAAGGAAGGTTATCTATGCCCTATTAAGGCCCAGACCATACCACTGAAATTAGATCTAACTGGAGTAGGCACTCAGGCAGGAGACTATAAGACTGCAGACTTAGGAAGTGCCCTTGACCCCTACCTCTATCAGATTGCTGAAGAGATGGCGAAATGCTGTATGGACCGAAAGACTGTAGTATTTCTACCACTAATAAAAACAAGTCAGAAGTTTAGGGACATCTTAGAGTCTAAGGGTTTCAGCGCGGCAGAGGTAAATGGAACTAGCGAAGATCGGGCCCAGGTCCTTAAGGACTTCGATGAGGGCAAATACAATGTTCTATGCAATTCCATGTTACTAACCGAGGGTTGGGATTGCCCTTCGGTGGACTGCATTGTTGTACTAAGGCCAACTAAGATTCGAAGTCTTTATGTTCAGATGGTCGGTAGAGGTACACGCTTATTTGATGGCAAGGATTATCTATTACTCTTAGACTTCCTCTGGCATACAGAAAAACTCGAGCTGTGTCATCCTGCCCACCTGATCTGCTCATCTCCTGAAGTGGCTCAGATCATGACTGAGAACATCGAAGAAGCCGGAATGCCAGTAGATATCCAAGAAGCTGAAGTTAAGGCCACAGAAGACGCGGTGGCTGCTAGAGAAGAAGCACTAGCCAAACTACTCATGGAAATGAAGCACCGTAAGCGCAAGCTCGTGGATCCGCTGCAATTTGAAATGAGCATCCAGGCTGAGGATCTTGC
>JAJYAS010000585.1 GCA_021779415.1 Bacillota bacterium | reverse complement strand
ATTTAACATCTTAAACAACAACCAAAATACGCAGCAATTCATGGGACAAAATCCATTTCCCATGCGAGGGCTGGAACGCTTTATGCAGAAACGAGGGATGAATTTTCCTGGAATGATTCAAGGAGGGGTGGGGCAAGGCTTGAATCAACAAGGGGGAGCTGGTAATCTTGCGAACACTCTGAATGTCCAAGCACCACCGGAGAAAAGCGGAGGGATTAAAGAATTCTTCAGCAAGTTTAGTCGTAAACTGAAATAAAAATCATAGTCTTCACTGCGAGCCCTCGATGAAAATTCGCAGGGCTTTTCTAATTGTTCTTGTTAGGTTGATCGAGTTATACGAATTATTAAGCCCCCTAGTATTTCAAAAACACAGGGGACTTGTAAAGGTCATTTACATGGGGGGATTTGGAGTCTGCCACGATATCAGAAATGCCAAAAGAAATTGCAATCGTTGCAAAGATAGAATATCCTACAATAGTAAGTTTAAATAGGGGTCCTTCAAAGCGTTTTACCAAACAATCATCCTCTGCCACCTTTCAGGGTGATGATACCAGTACATTCCATGAAATCTTGGGGGTTAAGAAGAATATGTAGAATTGTAGATTAAAAGCAGAAATTATTACGTTTGCCAATAAACCATTTGACCTTAACTGACCTTTGTAATAAAATAAAGTTAATCGGTCAGAATATATTAAGTTAAATGCAGAACAATTAATCAAGGTGAATAGGGGGAATTATAAATGGGTTATCTCGTCCCAATGGTTGTAGAACAAACGAATCGCGGAGAGCGCTCTTACGACATTTACTCTCGTCTGCTCAAAGACCGTATCATTTTTCTCGGAGGGGCAATTGATGACGATGTGTCAAACCTTGTCGTAGCGCAAATGCTCTTCCTTGAGGCCGAAGATCCTGAAAAGGATATCAATCTATATATTAACAGTCCCGGTGGTTCGATCACAGCGGGGATGGCCATCTATGATACCATGCAGTACATTCGGTCAGATGTTCGTACAATCTGTATCGGAATGGCAGCCAGCATGGGAGCATTCCTCTTGGCAGCGGGAACAAAAGGAAAAAGGGTTGCACTTCCCAACTCCGAAGTCTTGATTCATCAACCGTTGATCGGTGGGCATGGGCTCTCCGGACAAGCAACAGAAATCGAAATTCATGCTAAACAGTTGCTCCGTACTAGGTCAAAAATGAACAAAATTCTTTCAGATAGAACAGGGCAACCACTCGAGAGAATTGAAAAAGACACCGAGCGCGATTATTATATGACCGCTGAAGAAGCCAAAGAATACGGTCTCATTGACCAGGTTTTAGAAAAGGTTGAAGCTACAGCGGAAAATAAGAAGTAAGCAAAAGAGAGTTAAATGACGAAACGCAAGGGCCATAGGCGCCCTTGCGTAAGTTTTTTTTATAGTGTCAGATCTTCAAGGGGAGCGTATCTAAGAAATCATGAATGAATTCAAATCCTAGGCCCGCCAGGAACCATTCGGGAGCCATGCGGAGGGTGATATACCCATTAATGTTTAAGGGATCACTGTAGTGCCAAGGACAGTTTCCGAGAATCAAGGCAAGAATAATCCCGCTGGAATATTCAATTGCCCAGATCGTGGCTAAATAGATGAGTCCTCGCAACCACCAAGGGTGAGACCGCAAGTAGTTGTGCAAGGGTTCAAGAAACACAGATAATCCATAAATAGGCAACATCACCAAGAAGGTCATTCCTTGCATGCTGAAATCCCCTTTAAGTAGGGAGGCCAAACCTGTATAGATGACCTCTAGCACAAGGCCAATAATTCCGTAAATCAAAAAGCGTTTTAATGTTTTCATAGATTTAGTATGGTAAGACCAGGTTAGCGCATACATCATTTCAATAGGAATGTTCTGGGAAAAGAAGGGGATTGTTCCTCACTTGACGAAATGATTTCTATTTGTAAAATAGAGAATTAGTCAGGTTGTTTTTCTATATACATAAAAAGACCTGTGAATTTTTGAGATAAAGGAGAGCGGAAGAAGATGCGGAAAATTCGTAAAGCAGTGATACCGGCAGCTGGATTGGGAACCCGTTTTTTGCCAGCCACAAAGGCTCAACCTAAAGAGATGCTGCCTATTGTGGATAAACCAACCATCCAGTACATAGTTGAAGAGGCCATTCGGTCAGGAATCGAAGACATCATTATTGTCACGGGGCGTAATAAGCGGGCTATCGAAGACCATTTTGACCGCTCGATGGAACTAGAGGCCTTTCTGGAGAAAAATGCGAAAGATGAGCTTCTGGATTTGGTTCAGGATGTCGCACGGATGGCGGATATCTATTACGTTCGACAAAAAGAAGCGTTAGGATTGGGACACGCAATCTATAGCGCCCGGAAATTCATCGGCAATGAACCCTTCGCAGTCCTCCTGGGGGATGATGTCATCTATTCCGAAGTTCCGGCTCTACGCCAAATGATGAATCAATACGAACGCTATGGAGCAAGTATGGTAGGGGTTCAGGAAGTGCCACTTGAGGATACGTCTAAGTATGGGATTGTGGACGGAGAAAGGTATGTAGATCGGCTTTATCGTGCCAAGAATATGGTGGAAAAGCCTCGCTCAGAGGATGCGCCAGAGACTCACTTAGCGATCATGGGACGGTATATCTTAAATCCCGAGATTTTTGATATCTTGGGTGTTCTTCCACCAGGGAAGGGTGGGGAGATCCAGCTCACAGATGGGATCAAGGAACTCGGACGTTATCAGGAAATCTTAGCTTATGAATTCGAAGGACGGCGGTATGACGTTGGCGACAAGCTAGGCTTTGTGGAAGCAACCATCGACTACGCCTTACGTCGAGGCGACATTTCAGAAGATCTAATGAACTATTTGAGAGAATTAGTACAGAAAGCAGATATTAACGGCTAGATAAAAACCTCACCCTACAACAAGGTGAGGTTTTTTATTTTGCATATGCTGCTTAATCTTCGCGAAATTTATGTGCCTCAGATAATTTCTTGGATTATACCGGAAGCTGAGGACGGAAAATAGGCCAAGTTTTACAGCAAAAGCGACACGTTTTTCTCCTAATAATTGGTAAAATTTTAACGTAGTCATGAAAATGATTAAAGGAGGGAAGAGAGCAATGAGACCAATGGACAAAAAGAGGATAGCAACTTTAGCAGGAACGTTAGTTCTAGCTGGTGCTGTTGTTGCCGCAGGGGTATATGGCCCCAGTGCCTGGAAGGTTTTTAGGCAACAAAGTTCCATCACAGACAAAGAAGTAGTCATTCAAACCCCTGCCGTTGATTCTATTGGGGCCCCAAAGAACAACGGAGCAATTGACACTGCACCAAATGGTACGGCTCCACCAGGTACATCTGGAACGGCTCAGCCAACAGCTACAGCACCCACCACCATTAACACCCCCCCGCAAGGAGAAACGGTTTCCAAAAGTAAATATAGGGAGCCGGACACCAAACTAATTGACCTAGCGCCGTCTGTGGCCATGTTCTTCGGCGAGGCTGCCCTGAGCAATGAT